>JBGUUF010000147.1:0-4116 GCA_045133435.1 Acutalibacteraceae bacterium | reverse complement strand
CGCGCCCGACATTATCGCGAGCACCGCGACAGGCTCGGTGCGCTCGTCAAACAAATCTTTCATTATCTCAAAAGCCTCGCGGCGCTTGCCCTGAATCACGTTGGACGCGAGCATGTACGCCTTGACATCGACGCTCTGATTGGTATTGTCCTCAATCGCCTTGCGCGTTATCTTGCCGCGACAGAGAGAATTCAGCTTTGCCAGCTCACTGAGCAGATTTGTAATATCCGTGCCGCATCGCTCTATCATAAATGCCGCGTCACTGCGCGAGATCTCCGCGCCGATTTCCTTTGCGCTGTCCATGATAATGTCGGCGATCTCGGCGGGGATGGGAGTTTTGCAGTTGATGACCGTGCCGAATTTCTTGATCAACGCGCGCATAGCGCCCTGTTTGTCACCGCTCTTTGCGGATGATTTCACCGACACATTGAAAAATATCAGCACACAGGTGTCGTAAAGCGAGCCTAAAAGCTGCTCCAGCTTGCCGTACTGCTCCGAACCTATCGCCGCCGCGTCCAAATCCTTGACCACGACCATTTTCCGCTCGGTCATCACGGGCAGCATTTCGGTCGCCGCCGCAATTTCCTCCACTCGGCATGTACTGCCGTCGAACTCGTTGTAATTGAATTCGGGCATGAACGTCGGCATGTAGGCGTCCTTTAACTTTTCCAGGCTCCGCCGCCGCAAATACCCGTCATCTCCGCAGATAAGGTAGACATTTGACGGCGAACCGCCCTCAATGTGCGAATCAAGCGCGGAATAATTTATCTCAGACACGTTGCGGACCTCCTCTGAACGATACATAATTTATAAGTATAAATTTACCTTGGCATGTTTGTCAAGATACGTTTTGTTAATATCAGAGAAATTAATTTTTCGGGAATTTTCTATTGTATTCACCGCACACGCGGCTAATTGGCGCTCTGTGCTTTTTGATTTCCATGTGTTAATATTTCTCTATGTACAATTTGCCGCCCTTTACCATGCATTTTATCGTGCCCTCGTCACAGGTCAGATAAACATTCCGAAAGCCCTTGACGCGCAGTTTTACGGCGATTTGATCAGCCTCACCGTATTCCGCCGTTATCACCGCAGCGCCTGCCGTGAGATAAATCGTGTTTTTCACATCGCCGTCGCCTATAACCGCCACGTCGCACTTTCTGAAATTTTCGGGCAGCAAAGCGCAGTCTCCCGACGTCGGACAGACCAGCGCCCGTGTATCGCCGCCACTCAGCATCTGCCAGCACTTACCGCTCGAATCGGTGTACATTTCCAACGACAATCCCAGCTTTTTCAGCGAGATCTCCCCGCCGAAATCCAGCACTTCTGTACCGCAGGTTTCAGCCGCCTTCAATGCGTGCACATACTCGCCGTCCTTGCCTTTGCAGGCGAAATAATCGGGACTGTATTCCTCGATAATATCATCCGCTAACGCACTGCGCTCATCGGAATTTTCCGAGACAGCCACCGCGTCAATGCTCTGCACGCCCTCCTTGCTCAGCACATCCTGAATCTCGCGCAAATCGTAACTGCTGCCGCCTGCTTCACCGATAACCGCGTGCGTCTCATTCTTGGCGCAGACACAGACACCGCCGTCCTGCATGCCGAAAATGAGTATCTCCTCACCCATCGACGTCAGCCTGTGCGACACCATCGAAACCAACAGCAGCACGGATATTGCGCAGAATGCCGCCGTTGCGGTCTTTTTATTGAAGTCGCGATCCTTGATCTGCCGCGCCGAAAAATACGCCGCGATCAGTATGAGCATCGAAAACGCAAAGAAAATCGCCACATAATCATACCCCGAATTCACTGAGGACAGCGGCATTCCCGCCAAAAATCCCGTGAGCAAATCGAGGTAAAATCCCAAAATCATCGCCGCCAGCTTGGGAATCAAACCGATAAGCCAGCCTATCAGCGGTATCTGCGACAAGATCACCGTGACTAGTCCGATCACAATGAAATTCGTGGCGGCATACACGCACAAAAGGTTGGTCAGCGGCGCGATAAGCGACACTTTGCCGAAATACACCGCGCTGAGCGGCATCGTGCACACCGAAGCCGTAATTGACACTGCAAGCGATTCCACTATGTAAGATTTCAGCTTCGGGATGAACCCAAAATGCCCGATATTCAGCGCCCGTTGGAGATTTTCGTTGAGCCTGTCGGCAATAAATATCAGTCCGAGCGTCGAGCTGACCGACATCTGCAGACCTATATCCGCCGCGCTCCACGGGTTGAGAATGCACATTATCAACAGCGAGAGCGACATCGAGGTGACGTTGTCGGCATCACGCACCAACAGCCGTGCGGCCAGCGACATGATGTGCATTATTCCCGCGCGGGTGACAGACGGCGAGAATCCCGTTATCGCCATGAACAACAGCACGAACAACATGGTCAAAACAAGGCTTGTTTTAACAGGCAGCCGCAGCTTCTTGAGAATATCCATCACGCAATAAGTCAGCAGGCTCACATGCAGTCCCGACACCGCCAACAGATGCGCGATCCCCGTCGTGCGGAAATTATCCGTAATCTCGTCGTTCAGATATGACGTATCGCCCAGCACCATAGCGCACAGCATTCCCGAATATTTCTCGGAAAATGTATCCTGTATCGCCTCGGTCACGGCGCGGCGGATTTTCAGCGGGAAATATCTCAGCCTGCCGTTTCCCTGCTCAACATCCATTTCAACATACGGTGAACACCACGCACGCGCCTGAATTCCGTCCGCGCGCAGGGCAGTCTCACTGTCATAACCTGTCTCGCCGTTTCCGCGGATAAAAGTGACCTGTCCGCTCACAATGTCGCCCTCACGCGCTTCGATCGAATTGCGGCAGGTAAGGCGTATCTTCACATTTTGCGGTGCGTCCTCCAACCCGATATAACTCGTCTCAACGACGTAATACCACCGCCCGTACTGCATTTTCGGTATTTCCGTCACCTCGCCGATGATCGTGCAGGCATTTTCGCCGAGTTTCGCAGTGATATTCTCAGCGTTATTTTGACATGACCACATAACACCGAATCCAAGCGACAGAGGTATCGTTATTAACAACACTTGCGTGCGATAATCACGCATAATAAAAGTAGCTGCGATCCCGATGAGCGCAGCCATAATTGCAAATGTTAAGTTGATAATCGACGCAAGACAAACAGCGACCGCCAGTACAATCAGGTAAGTTAATCCTATTGTTGCAAGCGGTCGTTTTGTCATTAGATATTATCCTTTCAAGAGTGAATAAATTCACTCGTTTTCAGCTATTTTTTCCCAATCAACTCAGTCCTTAAAGAAAAGCGGCAGCGGCTCGAGGAAAATTATATCGTCGCGGTCCTTTGCGTCACCCTCAGCAAGAACGGCGCATTTGCCCACGATATTGCCGCCCGCCTGTCTGGCAAGCTCCTCAACAGCCTTGAGCGACTCGCCCGTGCTGATAACGTCATCGACGATGAGCACCGATTTTCCCTTGAGATCAGCCACATCGTCCTCGCCCAGATAAAGATGCTGCTCCTTCTGAGTTGTAATGGAACGCTCGGCGATATCTATCGCATTGCCCATGTACACCTTAACACCCTTGCGCGCAACGACATATTTTTTGCCGCTACGACGCGACATCTCGTAGGCAAGCGGTATGCTCTTAGCCTCTGGGGTGAGGATAACGTCGAATTCAGGGCACTTCTTGAGCAGCGCCTCAGCGGATTTTTCAGTTATTTCCACATCGCCAAAAAGTATAAATGCTGCGATGTCCAGCTTGTCGCTGACAGGGAATTTCTTCAGCTTACGGGTGCAGCCTGCAATTTCTATTTCATAAAATTCAGCCATTTTTGAACTTCCTCTTCTTTAAAAATCATGCCATTTTCTCGGGCAGCTTCTTGCCGCCGAGTATGTGGAAATGAAGGTGCTGCACGGTCTGTGCGCCGTCCTCACCGCTGTTTGTAACCACGCGGAAACCGTTGTCAAGCCCCTGCTCCTTGGCTATCTTTGCGATTATCTCGAAGATATGTGCGACTGCCGCGCTGTTTTCGGGAGTGATGCCCGCAGCGGAATCGGCAATGTGCTCCTTCGGGATGACCAGAATGTGCACGGGAGCCATCGGAGCGATGTCCTTAAACGCC
>JBGUUF010000146.1:0-2816 GCA_045133435.1 Acutalibacteraceae bacterium | reverse complement strand
AATGACGATTTTCAGCTTTTCGAGAATGTCGATGATGATATTCCTGTCGGGATAGGCGAACATCTTTATCTCATCGATGACCCTGCCCTTACCGTAGTCTGCCATCAGTTTTTCGGTCAGACAGGTTATTTTTGATTGTATCTCATTCATAGGATTCCACCTCGGCATAGTGCTTGATTACCGACGCCATACTCTCGCCGTTTTGCAGGCGGCTGATCATTTCTTTGGCGGGGTTGGTGCGGTTTTCTGCTCTCTTATAAAGCGATTCCAGATAGATTTCCTCGCCGCGTCCTCTGTCCGCAAGTCCCTCGTGGCAGAGGTCAAGAACCTTTGATACAAGATCGTACAGCGCGTCCTTGTTGACGGTTGAGGGCAGGTCTTTTCTGACAAGCTGTTTTCTGAGTTCTACGGCGTTGTAGCCGTGATGATAGAGCGTGGTGTCGCTGTCGAGCAATTTCCGAAGCTCCTTCACCTTGCTTTGCAAACCGAGATGGAATGCTGCGACGGTCATCGCGTCGCTGATCGGCTGACAGCACGCGCTGCGGTATTCGATCGTGCCGCGGTAAGTGAGATCCTCAAACGTGAAGGTGCGCAGATAGGCGATGTCGTCGGGCTGCGGTTGGAAGTCTACCAAAATATGCTCGCCGTTTTCCGTGTATTCGCCCGTCAGCTTATCAAGCGTGAAATACTCGAGTATATTAACAGGCGGAAAATTAAGGTATTTGCCGTTTCTCTCAACGCAGTAGATGCTCGTGGTCGAGATGTAGTTCAAAATATCCTCGGTCGTTTTTATCTCGCAGTCATACATACCGACGTTGTGCGGATTGATGCCGTGGGTGCTGTTCTCCCATAGCATATCGCGACAACAGAGCAAGTCCTCGTTCTCGCCGAGCAGGACAGAATTCGAGAACAGCAGCGCCTTGACCGGCTCGAGCTTGTTGAACGTGTCGATGATCTCGGGCAGATTCTCATAATCCACATCAAGCTGCACCTGCGACGCGCTGGAGAACATGCCGAACTGCGGATAGCGGTGGAAGAACATGGGAATGTAAAAGTATTTTGAAAACGACGACAGGTGATTGAACAGCATTTTGTATCTGCCGTTTTCGATCGGGATATTGTGATTGAGCTTGCGGTTGGGGTTGATCCCCATGCCCGTCAGTGTGTAGTTGTACGGCTTGAAAAAGTCCTGCACAAAGCCGTAGTACAGCTTGAAACGCTCGTGAATCGCGCGTAAATCCTTCTCCTTACCGAACGAAAACTCCATATTGTTGTAGGAGCAGTCGTAGGAGAACACGTCGCCGAACGTGCTGTTGACGGCGGAATAGACGTGACCCTCCTCGTCGAAGCCCGTCGCAGTGAAGTCAAAGGCTTCCAGAAATGCAGCGGTCAGCTGATGCACCACGGCAAAGTCCACCGCTTCATGGTTGAGGTTGACGATTGGCATCTCGATCTCCACGCCGATAAAGCTCTCTCTTTTTTGTTCGGTCGGTCGTATAAAGCGGTCGTACAGACGGTCCATTATTTCTTCTTTGGTCATGTTCTCACCTTAGATGCCCTTATAGGTTGGCGAAGATTTGATAGATCAGCTTCATCTCTTCCTCGCTTTGGATATATTCGTGCTGATGTTCGGTTCCTATTTTGATCAGCTTACCCTTACTGAACGCAAGAAGCTGACAGAAGGGTGCAAGCCGCCAGTTTTCACCGGTAAGAGGCTGTGTGGAAACGAGCGCTACGCCTTCCTTTTCAAGATAATGCATCGTACCCTTACAGTTGGTGTGCGCATACAGGTACTTGCCGTCGGTAAAGAGCAGGTTGAGCTTGTTGCCCCTTGACATATCGCAGATGATCTCGTCAAACAGCCGGAAGCGTTCTTCAAAATGCAGCCTTGCGCCGTTTTTGCACGTCGCCTCTTTTAGCTTATCCAAAAGATAGAGGAAAACGCGCTCGCTGTCGGTGTCGCCCTTTTGTGTTTTGAGGTAGGGATACAGCGCGGGATAATCGAAGATCGTGCCGTTGTGAATGAGCGTCCAGCGCCGTCCCGTGCAGTCTTTTCCCGTGAACGGATGGCAGTTTTTGTACTCCACGTTACCGATGGTGGCATAGCGAATGTGCGCGAGCAGGAGCTTTTCGGTGATCGGCTGAGATAACCTCTCGCGCAGATAGTTGCTTTCGGAGGCTTTGACGCTCTCCTTTTCCACAAGCGCGCTGTTTCGTGAAACGCAGGCTAAGCCCCAGCCGTGCGGATGAAAATCGCTGTGGGCGTAAAAGGCTTTCAGGTAGTTGTTAGCATAAAAATCATCTCGTGCGGAAATGCCGAATAACTCACACACCGCGCTCACCTCCTTGGTACCGCCTTGCAAGCGCGAGACCTTTTTCCATGTAGCCGTCGGTATATTTGCAACTGACGATCTCGGCGTAGCTGTTGCCGTCGGTCAGCTTATTGAGCTGATAATTGATGACGGGCAGAAAGTGCGGGAAATATTGCCGGATAAAGTGCTTGATTTCTTCAAGCGTTTCTTTGGCTCTCCGCTTGATTTCCGCGTTGCCGAAAACGGCGGCGGCTTTGACGTCTGCGATCGCCTGTAGCTGCTTATCTTCGTCAAAATCAAAATCGGGCAGGCTTGAAAGCCAGAGCAGAAGCAGGTGGATAAAGCGGATATCCTCGGGAAAAATGCCCGTGCGCGTCAGCGGATTGACGTCGAGGACGCGCAGCTCCAAATGGTTAACGCCGTTTTGCAGGAGCGTTTCCAAGCTGTTCGCGCCGCGCGGCTTAACACGGACGGGATAATACAACTCGGAAGCGGCTTTCAGGT
>JBGUUF010000145.1:0-1870 GCA_045133435.1 Acutalibacteraceae bacterium | reverse complement strand
AGCTCGCCAAGTGGTGCGACGCTGACATCATCGTATATGTCGGCTGCGGCGAACGCGGCAACGAAATGAGCCAGGTTCTTGAGGAATTCTCCTCGCTTATTGACCCGAAATCCAACCGCCCCATGACCGACAGAACCTGCCTTATCGCAAACACATCCAACATGCCTGTTGCGGCTCGTGAGGCTTCAATTTACACAGGAATTACACTGGCTGAATATTACCGCGACATGGGTTATCATGTCGCAATCATGGCTGACTCCACATCACGCTGGGCTGAGGCGTTGCGCGAAATCAGCGGTCGCTTGGAGGAAATGCCCGCCGAGGAAGGCTTCCCGGCCTATCTCCCCTCCCGCCTTTCGGAATTCTACGAGCGTGCAGGTTTGGTTGAATCGCTGTGCGGCGCACAAGGTTCTGTAACCATCATCGGCGCTGTATCACCGCAGGGTTCGGACTTCTCGGAGCCTGTCACACAGAACACAAAGCGTTTCACCCGCTGCTTCTGGGCACTTGACAAATCACTCGCCTACTCCCGCCACTACCCCGCTATCAACTGGCTCAACAGCTACAGCGAATATGCAGGCGATCTGGATAAATGGTACAGCGAAAACGTCGGCAAGGACTTCATGATGTGCCGCGAGAGATTCGCCGCACTGCTCCAGGAGGAAGCAAGCCTTATGGAAATCGTAAAGCTCATTGGCGCGGACGTACTGCCCGACGATCAGAAGCTTATCATCGAAATAACCAAGGCTATCCGCGTGGGATTCCTCCAGCAGAATGCCTTCCACAAGGACGACACATACGTTCCGCTGACAAAGCAGCTCAGAATGATGCGCGCAACCCTGCATCTTTACGACAGAGCGCAGTATGCCGTATCCAAAGGCGTACCGCTCTCTAAAATAACAGACAGCGGACTTTTTGACAAAATCGTGCGTATCAAGTACGACGTTCCCAACGACCAGGAAGAAATTCTGGACAAATACATGAATGAAATCGACGAAGTAATGGGTTCATTCAGCGTTTAATTCAAGGAGAAAGGCCGGTCTATAATGATTTACGAATATATTGGCGTCAAGGAAATAAACGGCTCGCTTATCGTCCTTGATGATGTTGATTGTCCTTCCTACGAGGAAATTGTTGAAATACGTCTTGATGACGGCAGCACCCGCCACGGACGTATAGTTGCCATTGAAGGCAACAAAGCCGTGATACAGGTGTTTGAAGGCACTCGCGGCATTTCATTGCAGAATACACACACGCAGCTCAAGGGCAAGCCTATGGAATTAGCCCTCTCCCCCGAAATTCAGGGCAGGATCTTCAACGGTGTCGGCAGACCTATCGACGGTCTGGGCAACATCTACCCCGAAAAGAGCATGAATGTCAACGGCACGCCCATCAACCCTGTTTCGAGAGTTTATCCGCAGAACTACATCTGCACGGGCATTTCGTCCATTGACACACTTATCACTCTTATCCGCGGTCAGAAGCTGCCGATATTCAGCGGTTCGGGTATGAAGCACAACGAGCTGGCGGCTCAGATAGTTCGCCAAGCTAAGATCGCCAACGACGAGGACGCAAAATTCTGCATAGTTTTCGCCGCAATGGGCGTTAAGAACGACGTTGCCGACTACTTCCGCCGTTCGTTCGAGGAATCGGGCGTTCTGCAGCGAGTTACCATGTTCCTCAATCTCGCCAACGACCCGATCATTGAGAGAATTCTCACTCCCCGCTGTGCATTGACTGCCGCAGAATACCTCGCATTCGAGCACGACATGCATGTACTGGTCATTATGACCGACATGACATCATACGCCGAGGCATGCCGCGAATTTTCTTCATCTAAAGGCGAGATCCCCGGCAGAAAGGGCTATCC
>JBGUUF010000144.1:0-4977 GCA_045133435.1 Acutalibacteraceae bacterium | reverse complement strand
TGAATCAGCTTTTTTCGGGCATCAACGATGCGCGCACGCCAATTCATCAATATGTCATCGGCATAAAAATGGACGAGGTCATCATGAGCGCGAATCTCTACATGCACAGGCTCACCAGAGGACAATATGCCATGAAGCGCAAGGATTCTGTCGGCGGCCGCGCCAAGCATCAAGGTCTTGACATCGAGATAATCGACAGCAGTGCGGGACGCGTTCGCGCTGTATCAACGCTGTCGGGCGGTGAGTTGTTCCTCGCATCGCTCTCGCTAGCATTCGGATTGTCGGACGTGGTGCAGAGCTTCGCGGGCGGAATACATCTAGATTCGCTGTTTATCGACGAGGGCTTCGGCTCATTGGACAGCGAGACGCTCGACACCGCAATGGAGGCGATAACGCAGGTCCGCGAGAACAAGCTGTTGGGCATTATCTCCCACGTTGCCGACTTAAAGGAACGCATTCCATGCGGCATCGAGGTAATCAAAACCCCCGACGGCTCGGCACTAAAAATGCGCACATAAAGCAAACCTCGGGCAGATTGCATTTATCGCGAACTGTCCGAGGTTTGTTGTTACTTATTTTTTTTGCCGACATTCAGCACCGACAGCGAGCTGAATATCACTGCCGCCGCAATCATCACGATTATCGCGGTAGTGAGGGTCGTGCTGTAATCGCCGAATTCAAAATTCACGCCCATGAAATGCTCGAAGTCTGCACGGGTGAAGCCCTCGTAGCCCTCGGGAATTACTGCGGGCATACTGCTGAAAGTCTCGTCGAGGATATCTTCCATCAATACCGTGCGCAGTGCCGAGGCGGAATATGTGCATGGGAAGAGCTTGACCATCCACTGTATACCATCGGGGAGATTGCCGACCGGCATGTAAATGCCCATCAGGAAGCCGATAAGTGTGCCGATAAGCATGGAAAATCCCGAAAACGCGTTTTGTGTTTTGAGCATTGAGGTGATGAAAAACATGAATGCGCCGTTTGCCATCACCGACAGGACTATGATTCCAAGTGTTTTCAAAATCGTCTCAACGCTCGGAATATCACCGCTGAGGTATGCGATATATCCCATGCCGACGACGAATGCGAGCACACTCATGATAATGCCGACCACCATGCAGCTTATGATGTAACCGCCTGCGAGCGAGCTGCGCTTGAGGGGTGATGTGTAGAAATCCTTGTATATCTTGCGGGATTTGTCATCTATCATCGTGCCGAGTGCGGCGAGTGATGTCGATGTAGAGGTGACTGCGACTATGCCCGCCACCAACCATGTGCCCACGAGCACCTCGATATTCGGAACATTGCTCATGCCATCATTGAGGGTGTCGGTCAGAAAGAATACGTTCAGTGCGATGATTACCAGCACCGAAAACATCGAGAAAACCACGCCCGCCTTGTCGCGGAAATACAGCTTTATATTGCGCTTTGCCATTGTAAACATAATTAAAACTCCTCCCTTATATTTGTACCCGTTGCGTTCAGAAATGCGTCATCCATTGTGCCGTTGACTACCTCGAAATTCACGAATAAATCCTTGCAGTGCTCGATAATCGGAATTGCCTGCATGGTGTCGTCCAGCTTGACGTTTAGCGTCTCCACTCCCTCGATGTACTCCGCGCCGATTTCCTGTAATTTGGCGGCAAGTGCTGACTTGTCAGTGTATTTCATCTTGAGCATGTCACTGCTGTACTGCTCTTTCAATTCAATAGGCGTACCCTTAGCGATAATCTCGCCCTTGCTCATAATTGTGACGTAATCCGCCTGTGCCGCTTCCTCCATGTAATGTGTGGTGAGGAATACGGTCACACCGCCTTGTTCGCGCAGGCTCTTGATCATATTCCAAACGCTCTTGCGGGTCTGCGGGTCAAGACCTGTTGTAGGTTCGTCAAGAAACAGCACCTTTGGGGTATTCAGCAGGGCGCGGGCAATATCCGCTCGTCTGCGCTGACCGCCCGACAGCTTGCCATAACGGCGGTCGATAAATTCATTCAAGTCAACGGTTTGGCTGATTTTTTCCACAGCCGCCTTTACCTGCGACTTCCTCATGCCGTAGAACGAGCCGCGAAGCATGAGATTCTCCTTGACCGTCAACAGCGGGTCGAGCAAGCTGTCTTGGAATACAATGCCAATCTCACTGCGGATCGCGTCATCCTCCTTGCCCAACACATGACCGTTGAGAGTTACACTACCGCCGTCCGGCTCGAGCATGGTGGAAATCATGTCTATTGTGGTAGATTTGCCCGCGCCGTTGATGCCGAGGAATGCGAAAAGCGAGCCTTTTTCCACGCTGAAACTGATGTCATTGACTGCCTTTACCTCACCGAACGATTTTTTCAGATTTTTTACCTCAATGATTTTTTCCATCTTTACTGATCCTCCTTGTGGTTCTCTTTTTTCATTTCTGAAATTTTACTGTTTATATCAGCAGCTTTTATCTGCTCATTTATAATCATAACTGTAATTACGCCGACATATGCTACGCTCAACATGCCGAATACTATCAGCATGATTTCCCATTCAAACGGAAACATCTTCAAGATTCCACCGCCGAATAGGAATACTGTTAAAAACACGTCCAAAAAATTGATCAGCAGTCTCAGCGGTAAATTAGTTATCGGTATCGAATCTGTTATAAAAATAACCAGTGAAACCATCGCACAAATACCGAACAGCTTCAATATTTCTTCTGTATTTACTACGGCATCCATGAAATCCGACAGCAGTATATATGCCATTGTTATGATGGTAAATGACGTACACAAAATCGTGAAAAATTCGCTTATTCTTATCCTCTTGTTCATAAATTCTCGCTCCCCCTTTATATGCCGAACTTGCTCTTGAATGTCGGCAGATAATGTCTGTTGATAATTAATTTTTCGCCATTTTCCAATTTTGCCTCGTATCGGCTGTTGAGCAGCGGCCGCACGCTGTCGAGCTTCATTATGTTCAGAATGCACGACTTGCTGATTCTCACGAAATTCGCCTTTTCAAGCTGTTCCTCCAGCTCGTACAGCTTCATGGTACATTCGTAAACGTCATTCTGCAAGTAAATGAACGTCCGCTCCTCTATGCTCTCGAAATAGAAAATGTCTCCCAGCGAAATTATCTTGGTTTCGCCGTCCTTCACACCAGATACGGAAAACATGCTCAGGCGTATCTGCTGAATTATGCTCTCCAAATTCTCGTCTACGAATCCGCATTTTATGGTGATCTCGGTGTCGGTGTATTGGTCCGACTGCTCAATAATTAACTTCATTTTTTCTACATCCGTCCTCTCTCTTGACTGTGTCTATATTCTATCACACCCGAATTCGTTTGAAAAGGGGTCTGCCGATGTCCTGCATTTATCCGGGGGCAAGTTGCAACTGCTGATGGATTTCCAGACAGCAAAAAAATCCGCATGCGAATTATCACATGCGGATCTGTCATTGAATTTTAATTTACTTCACTGAAATTATGCAAGAGTTGCGCCGTTTGCGATTTCGACAAACTCAGCCTTGAGTGTATCGTCAGCAGCAGAATTTGTGCTGAATACGATGTAGATCATCTTGCCGTCAACAGCCTTGAAGTAGTAGTAAGTATACTGATTATCCGAGAATGCCTCGAAGGATGCTAAGCCGTCCTCTGTTGTGTTGACAACGGGAGTCTGGCAGTCCTCTGTAACAAGCTCGTAGTAATCAATGATAGCCTTTGCATACTTCTCGGAAGTCATATTGCTTTCCTCAGAAAGTGCAGAGACAAAGTAATCAGCGCCGTAATACTGATTATCGTTGAGCTTCTCAACATCGCCTGCAACAGTCATCTTAACACCGCTGATAGTAATTTCCTTAGTCTCAGCGGGTGCTTCTGCCAACGTGACGGAATCTATGATCTTGTTGTACTCATCGCGATAGAGATCCTCTTCGCCGCTCTTAGCAAAGAACTGAACCATGTAGTAGTTGTAGCCGAGTTCAAGACCGTATGCAGTGTAAGCAAACTCTATGTCCTTAACTGTAGCCTTGTAGTCAATGTAAAACTTGTCGCCGTCTTGCTGAACCTTGGAATCGAAATTGTTTGCGTCGATAACGGCTTTGAGGTAGTCAGATACACTGGAGCAGCCGCTCTGCTTAAAGATAGCGGCAGACTCATATGTGACTGTAACGCCGAAATAATCACAGTAATACTGCTCGACCTTATTGCCGCTGGCATCAGTGTTTTCATCGTTAAATTCCATATCGCTGCGAACATCGAGCTTCAGACCGTTAAGCTCTACATTCTTATATTCCTTTGCAGGTGAATATGCGCTGCATGCTGTCATTGCAAGCACTGTAACAGCAGCCAAAACAACTGCAAGAACTCTGTTTAATGATTTCATAGTCGTTTATCCTCCAACCAATTAATTAAAAAATAACTAAACATTAATATCCTGTTGACATGTCACAGTAATTATAAGGCTTGATGCCGCTTTTGTCAAGTTATTATGTTGATAAAATTAAAAAATGATAAATTTGATAGCATGTTTCAAATCAAATAGCGATAAATAGCGACAAAGTTTCATTTTATCCAAAATCATAAAAAGGCGCCGCTGAAAATATCGACGCCTTTTTACACAGAATCTTTCTAAATTTAAAAATCTAGTGATTATTCCTCACCGGTCCAGCAGTAAGTGCAGATCTTATCACGATCCAAACCGATAGCCTCGAGAATACCGTCCAAGCTTTGATAGCCCAAAGAATCGAAGCCCATTTCTTCACAGATGGTTTTCAACATACACTTGCCGCGTTCGGTTTTTCCGTCTGCATATTCACTGATGTGCTTCTGACCTTCATCGCCCTCAAGCTGCTGAATTACTTTTCGGGCAATCAATTCCATATCAGAATTGCTTCGTGAGAAATTCAGATATTTACATGAATACATAATGGGCGGGCAGGCAGAGCGCATATGTACTTCCTTAGCTCCGGCATTATACAGAAAATCTACCGTTTCGCGAAG
>JBGUUF010000143.1:0-3052 GCA_045133435.1 Acutalibacteraceae bacterium | reverse complement strand
CAGAGATCGTAAAACTCCGCCATTGTAGGATAATCGGTCGGTTTGAGCTTGTCGTAATCGGTGGTGTCGGTAATGCCAAATCGGTTGTACAGCTTGATCAGCATCAGCTCGATCGTATCGATATGCGCGTCAGTGAAATCTTTGTAGCTGCGGAAGAAGTCCTTGAGGAAAGCGATGTGCTGACTGAGCCTTGTCACCTTCTTGAAGGCTTCGGGTGTGTCGATGTCGATCTCGCCCGAACCGTCCGTCCACGCCTTGGGTTCCAGCGGATTGATGATGCTGTCGCCCGACATGAAATCAATGTAGGTGCCGCCGAGCGCGGAACAGATTTCCTCATACTCCGCTTCGGGATCGAGACAGATAATGGATTTGCCCGATTCGCGGATGTTGGTCAGGATCAACTTTAACAGATAGCTCTTTCCCTGACCGGAGTTGCCGAGAATGAGGATATTGGACGTCGTCTTATCCTCGGCTCGCCTATCGAAGTCAACCAGAATATTCGTGCCGAACTTATCGCGTCCGATGTACAAGCCCTTCGGGTCGGTCTTGCCTGAGAAGTTGAACGGATAGAGATTCGCTACCGAGCTCGACGGCAGGACACGCTCGAACTGTGCGCCGAACTGATTCACGCCGACGGGCAGAACAGAGAGAAAGCCTTCCTTTTGCCGCAGCGTCAGCTTATCGACGGAGATCTTGGAGCGTGTCAGCTCCATTGTGATGTCGCTCTGCAGGTCACGGAGCTTTTTCAGTGTCTTGGCTTTCAGCTCGATGTAAACACAGCAATGGAGAAGAATCTCCTTGTTTTTTCTGAGGTTTGCCATGAGCTGAATTACATCCTGCAGATTGCCCTCGGCTTCGATGGTATCGTTCACGTCGGTGCCGCCCGTTTTGAGCTTGTTGGCACGGGTGGCGTTTTGCATGATCTTGCGCTGCTCAAAGGATTCGACAAGCCTGTGATAGATCCGTAGCGTGACACCGTTACGGTCGCCGAGCTGCGACAGGATCGCCTGTTCCTCGGTGGTCGGCGGATACTCTTTGATCGCCCACACCGAACGGTAGCTGTCGCCGACAATGTAATGGTCGGTGTGGAACTTAACGGTGCCGGGCAGAATGCAGTCGAAGAAATCCTTGGTGCGGATTTCTTCCTGCTGTTCGGGTGTGAGCGTCTTTGTCTTTTTCTTTGACATAATTCCTCCTTGCGCCGTTTTGCGTAGGCTTGAAGGAAACGTCAAAAAAGCAGCCGTTAAGCGAACGCAAAACGACTGATATGGTTTAGTTATTTATTTTTGTACGGCAATCAGAATGAACCGATCATCCTGACCTGTGTTGGCGCAGGTCGACAGCGTAAGGAGTTTCTGACCGTACTTCGGCTGACTGCCAATGGTGTACAGTGCTCTCTGCGAGATGTCCTTCACCTTTTGATCGAAGTACGCCTGATTCGGCGCGTCCTTGAGGTTGTAGAACATATCGGTGCTTTTTACCCTCGCCGCGCAGTAGACGGTATAAACTTTCTCGCCCTGTTCGGTTTCAAACTGAATAACTGCGTGATTTTGCGCATAGCTCTTAGTCATGTAGTTGAGAAGCGGAGCGAACATGGTGCCGCCGCTCATATCGTGACCGTAGATGATCATGTTCGTGCCGTATAGAGTACAGCCCGCGTCAAGAAACGGGACGCCCGAAACACTGTAATCACCGTAAAAGCTCCTGTTTAGATACTTCTCGGGATCGTTCGGCGTGTGCATGACGGGATAATCAATGGTAGTCCCGGGAATCGTCAGCCACGCAACGCAGTCACTGTTGAGATTGCGAAGCGATTTGAAATCATGCACGTTGTTTTGATAGGTATCGCCTGAGAGCTGCACAAATTCCTGCTCATCAGCCTTTGCCGCCGCGTCCTCATCAAGTGTGGTGCTCTCGGCAGTCGGATTTGTCGCTTCATCCGAGGTCGCCGCGATGGTTGTCTGCCTGCTCAGTTCCTCAAACTCCTGCTGATTGCGCTGTCTCTGCGCGTAGTCGTTCCAGATGATGTATCCCGAAACGCCGAGAGCAGTCAAGCATACCGCCATACACAGGCAGAGTACAATTTTAATCTTCATCGTTCTTTTTCACCTCCAAAAACTGCGCGCCGTCCACGTCGGGCATCTGCTCGCCGTACATACTCGCGTCAAAATAGATCGCCAGCATCCGCTTGATGTCCGGCTTTTTCAAGTGGCGGAAATCAAAGCCCTGCTCACGGAGCTTGCGCTCGATATCCCCGGACGAAAACTGCTTGTCGGTCTTGCCGCCCTTGATGCGCACGATCAGTATAAACTGACGCGCCGTCGAAATATCCGTCTGCACGCTGTCAAGAAAATTCATATCCTGTTTGATCAGCTTGCGGATATTGGGATTCGGCTCTTTTTCAAGTCTGCTCTTGAGATAGAGCTTGTTGTCGTCGAAGCATTCAGACGAGTCGGTACAGCTGATTTCGATTTCGGGTACCGCCGAGATCATTCCCATCATCTGACGGATTTTGCCCTCAATATTCGCCGCCGAAAGCACTGAGATATTCGTCGGCGCAACGGCAAAAAAGAACAGCTCATCCTTGCCGACCTTGATTCCGCTTTTGGTAAAGGTCTTGATGCCGATGAGCTGTTGGATCGATCGTCCTTTCTTCTTTTTCTGCTTGGTTTCTTTTGCCACCTTGTTCACCTCCATTCAAAGTGCTGCTGGGTCGTAATAAAGAATTTGACGGCATATCTCAGGAAGTCGATGATAGTGGTATCATCGAGCCTGATGCTGAGAAAGCCGTAGAGCAAGGTCGCCGCTGCGGGCAGAAAGATGTGCGTCTGCACCAAAATCACTACCGAGAGCAGGGCGGCGATGCCCATAATCAAAAAATCACGCAGACTCCACAGCCAAAGGTTCGCCTTGGCACGCAGATTCTGCGGATAAATGTAGGTTGTCATTGTATTCCTCCGATTTCAATGCTGTCGTCAAAGGCGCTCTCGCAGAATTCCATTGGCGACTGATGATATACCTCTTGGATTTTTGCTGTGATGAGGTCTTTCAT
>JBGUUF010000142.1:0-2120 GCA_045133435.1 Acutalibacteraceae bacterium | reverse complement strand
ACGAAGTTTATTTGCATCAAATCCATTGTAATTTGACACAAAAATCATAAGCGCGAGATATGGAAAATATTGCAAATGACGAATTCAAAATAATCTCACATTTCAGCACGCCACAGTTTTTGATTATAGCACACGTCCGGGCGTTTTGTCAAGACCCGAGCCGCATTTTTTTGTAAAATTCCCGCGTCTCAGACCCATAAAATGTATTTTGTTCCTTTACTGCCGAATTATACTCCGACCGAAAAAAATCACAGCACATTTTCAAACTCGGCAAGCGCCTTTCGATTGAAGCCTTCGGGATCGAATTCATAATTATTGGTGAGCTGACCGTCGGCAAATTCCTTCATAGCCTCATACAGTTCGTCGGCGGAATGTCCTGTTACGCGCTGACCGTCGGGCACGCAGACTGCATTCACCGCTTCAAACTCGCTCACGATTATCGCCAGTTTGAGGGCGCGCGCCTCGTAAACCACCACGCCCATGCCCTCGTATATCGAAGGAAGCACGAAACAGCCGCACTTCTGCATGATTCCGAACGGGTTTTCGAGCAAGCCCGTAATTATGACCTTATCGCTCACACCGAGCCTTTCGGCGGCATTCTCATAATCGCCGCGCATCGCGCCTTCGCCGATGATATAAAGCCTGCACCTGTCATTTTCCGCGCACAGCTTGGCGAATCCCTCTATCAGATTGAGATGATTCTTTTCGGGAGAAAATCTTCCCATCGTGACAAAGTTGATATTATCGCCGCACGGCGCGGGGACGGCCTTTTCCCTGTCGCTGCCCTCGCAGTCGATGAACATTCCGTCGCGGTAAACCGCATTCTCACAGCACGAACTTATTCTGTCAAAATCCACAGGATTTGTGGAAAACGTAAATTTATCATACGTTTCATCGGTCGAAAGATTTCTGCGATTAGTGAGCATTACCGCCTCGGAGCAGGACACCACCTCATCAAAATAATCGTAAACCGTCACCAGCGATTGGATAGGAGTCGCGCTCTTTTTGCGATAAACGCCCTTGCTCTTTTTAGCCTTGTTGGTCAAATCGAGCAACAGGTCATTGTGCTGCCATATCGCCTTTTTCGCACCCGCGCACTGGAGCAGCGTCATCGGCTGGGTGATGCCGTATCCCGAATAGTCGATGACCGTGTCAAATTCCGAGCCGCCGAAACAGCGCACGAAATTCCGTTTATACGCGCTGTCTTCGAGAATATCTGCGTATTTTTCGGGGGTAAGACCGTGCTTTACCAGCGAACGGTGCTTGAATAATTCGCTCACGCTGAACGGTATCTGACCGCAGCGGCAGAGCACGCGCACGTTGTCGTTGACCTTCATTACATTTTCCATGCTGCGGCTGTCGTCAATTATCATCAAAGTGACATCGTACTTGTCGTAATCCAGCATATCAAGCATCGTGAGCAGCGATGTGGTGACGCCGTTTGTGGCAAAGCTGCCGCCGTTTATCAGGACGCGCTTTTTCTTGCCGGCCGAAAAGTCGCTTATCATGCGGCACTTTGAATTGTCGCCGCGGAATATCGCATTCACAACATTTTCCGAAGCATTGCCGTCGTCAAATTCGCATGACCACGCCTTCATTTTATTGTAAGTCTCGGCGCTGTTTTGCTTTACGCTCTCGATGTCGTTTATCCACCCCGCAATATCGCCCATATCGCAGGAATACGGACCGGGCAGTTCGTCCAATCCGAAGTAAACGCCACGGTATTCCTTGTAGCTTTCCACATCGGGGATGTAGAAGATTATGGGGCGGTCGGTGAGCAGGAAATCAAAGAATATGCTGGAATAATCCGACACGAGTATGTCGGTTATCGACATCAGCTCGTCGGTATCAATGCACTGCGACACATACTTGCCGCTTGCCCTGTCTTCGGTCGAGAGCTGCTTATACACCATTGGGTGAGGCTTTATCAATATCTGATATTTTTCCATATCAATGTGCTCTGAAAGATAATCGCAGAATTCATCGTACCGCACCACGTCATTGTCTGCCTTATCAAACGAAGTTCCCTTCCATGTGGGCGCATAGAGGATTATCTGCTTGTCTTCTTCTATAAAAGTTCCGTGTGCCGAGAGCTTTTCGATGATATTATCCCTGTCAGT
>JBGUUF010000141.1:0-1986 GCA_045133435.1 Acutalibacteraceae bacterium | reverse complement strand
CGGCACTATTTATGAATTTGACGAGAAGCCGAAAGTACCGAAGAGCAACAACGCTTCTATGGGTATCTATATATTTAGCTGGGATAAACTCCGCAAATATTTGGAACTTGACGAAGCCAACGAAAACAGCAGCAACGACTTCGGTAAGGACGTGCTCCCCGCGATGCTGAATGCAGGCGAAAAGATGGTCGCTTGGAAGTTCGACGGCTATTGGAAGGACGTCGGAACTATCGATTCGCTTTGGGAAGCTAATATGGATCTGCTCGATCCCAAAGATCCGCTCAATCTCTCCGATCCCACTTGGAGAGTTTACACCCGCAATCCTGTCATGCCGCCGCATTTCGTGGGCAGAAATGCCAACTGTCAGAATTCTTTGGTAGCAGAAGGCTGTGTGGTAAACGGCAAGCTTGAGTTTGCCATTCTGTTCGCAGGCGTACAGGTCGCAACAGGCGCACAGGTCACAGATTCAATAATCATGCCCGGCGCAAAGATCATGGAGGGCGCAGTAGTTCAGTACGCCATCGTCGCCGAGGATGCAGTTATCGGTCCCGGTGCAGTGGTCGGCGAACGCCCCGAGAATGTGGAAAACAAGGATGACTGGGGCATCGCAGTTGTCGGCAGCGGCGTAAAGGTCGGTGCAAATGCCGTAGTTAAGGCAAAGGCAATGATTGAAGAGGACGTTCCGGAGGTGACAAAGTAATGAGAGGAAACAATGTTGTCGGAATTATTTTTTCCAATATGCATGATGACACGCTGCGTCGCATCACAAGTATAAGAACATTTGGCTCTGTGCCGTTCGGCGGCAGATACCGCACGATAGACTTCCCGCTGTCCAACATGGTCAATTCGGGCGTTAACAAGGTCGGCGTTATCACCAAGAGCAATTATCAGTCATTGATGGATCACCTCGGCTCGGGCAAGGCATGGGATCTTTCCAGAAAAAGAGAGGGTCTGTTTATCCTGCCGCCTTTCGGAAACGGCAATACAATGTACAGCAACCGCATAGAGGCTCTGGACGGCATTTCCAACTTCCTGCGCCAGTGCAAGGAGGAATATGTCATTCTCTCCGACTGCGATATGATATGCAATATCGACTTCAAGAAGGTTCTTGAGTCTCATCTCGATACAAACGCTGATATTACAGTGGTGTATAAACACAGCGTGATGCCCGAAGACCTCATCGAGCCGGTCATGCTTGAGTTGAACAACAACGGCAGAGTCACCGACATTGTCACAGGTCTCAAGCGCGATCAGGAATGCAGTTGGAGCATGGGCATTTATGTAATGAAGAAGGCATTCCTTCAGAAGACTATCAGCGAGGCTGTCAGCAGAAATCGCAGCAACTTTGTCCGCGATATCCTTCAGCTCGGCGCACTCGAAAGCAAGATCTACGGCTATAAATTTGACGGCTATGTAGGCGCGCTGGAGTCGATGCAGTCGTACTTCAACGTCAACATGGATTTGATGAATATCGAGGTTCTCAACGACCTCTTTAACCCCATGCGCCCGATCTATACAAAGGTTCGTGACGAAACCCCTGCGAGATACGGTCTTGGCTCTGTTGTGACCAATTCCATAATCGCAGACGGCTGTGTGATCGAGGGCGAGGTTGAAAACTGCGTTCTCTTCCGCGGCGTTCATGTCGGCAAGGGAGCAAAGCTCTCAAACTGCATTATCATGCAAGATACTGTCATCGGCGACAACACAGTGCTCAACTATGTTGTAAGCGATAAGGATGTAGTATTCAACGAGGGCAAGGCTATGATGGGCGTTGCCACCTATCCGGTATATATTTCCAAGGGCAGTGTGGTTTAATTCACACGCTTGGGTGCAGTTGAATAAAATCAAGGAATTTGTGAATCTGCGGCAGGTCATGTTTTTGACCCTGTCGCGGTGGGGATTGCCGTTTATTTCGTGAATAATCAAGCAGTAAGATCGGAAAAAAACTCAGTAAGGAATGGTCTAATATGAAGGTTTTATATGTAA
>JBGUUF010000140.1:0-5078 GCA_045133435.1 Acutalibacteraceae bacterium | reverse complement strand
GGGGACACAGCCATTCGAAGAATGGCTGTGTCCCCTTTGGATTCCCATTGTAGGGCTGTCTTAATTAGTCATTCTTATTTTTACCACAGCACTTCTTATATTTCTTACCACTACCGCAGGGACAGGGATCATTTCGTCCTACCTTTGGCATTACGCGCACCGGCTCAACGTGAACCGTCTCGGGTGCTTTTGGCTTCACCTGCGGCATTATGCGCGGCTTCATGCCCTTAACATCGCATGGCTTATTACCCTTGAGATTCCACTTCCTCGTCCTATAGCAAAGTTCCCCGATCATATCGAGCAGGAAGTTGAACTGGTCGGCAGTGATCTTCGGCTCGGTCTGCTGTATGTATTTGAATATATCGGGCAGTTCCCCCTCAGTCATGCACCACAGCGCGATATTTTCGATAAGCTGCTGCGCATTTTTATAGGTAATGCTGCATTTTGAGTAGATAAAGTTGATTATCTGGCGGTAGTAATAATTCAGTGAATCAAAGCCGTAAGCCGCATATGCGTCGATCTCCTTGCGCTTGGGGATGTCGTTGTCCAGTTCGGCGGCATGCTCGCTCAGCTCACCCGGCTCAGCGTAAGTGCAGACAGCCGCGCCGTCGCTGTAGGTGAATTCAGCCATGTCAGCCGATTCGAGGAACTTCGCGGCGTCGTCAGCCGAGCACTCGATACCGTATGCGGTCGCGACCTTAGCCAACAGGTCGGGTGTAAATCTGCCGTAAATCAGAGCGGCGGCCTTTGCACAGCGGGAGAGCGGCTCGAGGTCGGAGGGGAAGAAATGCGCCGAGCAGTATTCCAGAATTTTGCCCGCCAGCTCGACGGGAACGCAGGGAGTGAAGACGTCCTTGTGATTGTAGACATACACCACGCCGTCCTCAAAGGGTGCGGAACTGATGATTTTCTCAGCCTCCTCCTCGTTTATCTCGCCGCCGTGCAGACTGTCGAGCAATATTTGCAGGTCGCTGTCGGAATATTGCTTCAATTTGATATTGAGTCCGATATTAATGGCGGGGACGACCTCCTCAAGCATCTGCTGCTTGGTCAGCTTGTCCGAGAGCTTGATGCCGTAGCTTGCACCGACAGCCTTTAACTTAGGCTTCTTGCAGCTATCGGCGAGGGTTTCGAGAGAATAATTTATTTCACCTGTAAGGCAGCTTTTCTTGCATACGTCGTTCATAAATTTAAACACGGTCCTTTCCGTAACTATATCTATCCGCCGTTTAGTGATGGTAATTTTTATAAATATTCCGGCGGTGGAATTATTTTATTCTGTATCGCTGTCGGATACGTCCGAATCGCTCACCAGCGGAGTAAGACCCGCAGGTTCGTCTATCGCCGCAGGTTCCACCCCGGCGAAAAGTCTGTAGGTAAAGGGGAAGTAAAACAGCTTGCGTGTACTGCCGTCATTTTCGTCCTCGTCGTAAAATGTTATCACCTTGTAGACGAACTGATGTCCCGATGGAATATCAACATCCCACGGATAGACTGAATATGTGGTGATCTCTTCGCCTTGATAATCCTGCGTGCCCTGAATATATTTGGTGGGCCAGAAGTGGTTGTCATACTGCGAAAATTCGCTTTTGAAGGTAAAATATTCATCTATGCTCGAGAAGGAATATATGCCGTTGAATATTTCAGTGTAGACCATGAGCAGAATTATCATCCCACCCATGACAACATATTTGACAGGGGATGAAGTGAGGACTTTCTGCCAGTTGATCTTGGGGTAGAGCATGATAAACACAAAGGCGAGGATGAAGAAGATGACCACTCCGCAGCCTACAGCGATAGCCTTGTAGCCCATCGAGATGTAGACGATGCCGTCTATCAGCTTGGCGGGAAACTCAAATATCGCAATGATGAGCTCTGAGATCAGTATCAGATAGAGAGCCAGCGTCATACATCCCGACAGCCTGGGCATGTCGATGTCTACGCAATATAAAAAGATCTGAACGCCGAAAATGATAATAAACAGAAGCATAAGCAATACGCCGAACGTGCTCATGTTTTTACAAACACCCTTTCCTCAGACTAATTAATAAACATGTCATTTATATATCGGTGTCATTCCGGCGCTTTCGGCTGTAGTTTGGAATGACTTTGGCATCTTGGAGGCGTAATTTTGGTCGTTGGTGTAATATCGCATTTCTTCCGCGTCGTAAAACAGCACATAGATCTTGCCGCTGTTTGAGCATATGAATATCATATCCATGCCTATAGTGCTGAGGTTGGCGTAATATTTTACGCAGTCAAGCTCAGAGTCAACATTGACTTTCTTGCCGTTTTTGTCCACGGTGCGCTCGTAGGGAATGGGGGATTTAAGTCCCTTGCTCATCATTTCCTGATAAAGCTGGTAGTCGTCGGCGGAGAGTGTGGCTTTGAGAGCCTTGACCACCGCGGCTGATTTGTATACGTCGTAATCGTAAGAATTGGTTTCCTCTTTGATATAATAATTCGGTGTGCCCTTGGTGAACTTGCCGTCGATAGTCACCGTGTCGGTGAAGCCGAGCGCAGAGTTGCTGCCCGAGTGATAGACCGACAGATATTTCGAGCCGTATTCAAAGGTAAGAGTCGCCTTGCCCTTGGTGTAGACAGCGACTTTCTCCTTGGTGAACGAAGCTGTGCCGGATATGCTGCTCGTCTTTGAATCCGCCCATATTTTAAAGGTGAAGTCAAAGCCGTCGTCGGTCTGATTTGAGATAGTGATGGTGGCTTTTGCAGTCTCATAGACCTCCGTTTTCTTCCATGTGCCTTCAAACGTCGGATGGCTGACGGTGGAGGACACCTCGGAGGACACCTCCTCTGAAGAAACCTCCTCGGAGGACACATCTTCGTCATCAAACGGGACTATAGTGGCGGGCGTCGTGTCGGCATCAGAGACATTCGCGGCGGAGGATGTGCCGCCGTTTTTGCCGCCCGAATTCAGCATACTGAAGACCACAATGAATAATATTACTGTAGCGATGACTATGACCAGCGCTGTCACGGTCAGCGACGACAGACAGCTCTGATTCTGATTTTTGGCGGACTGACGGCTGCTGCGGGAGCTATTGCCCGAGCCGCGTCCGGAATTTCTGTTTCCGTTAGTATTGCGAGCCAATGCAGATTTCTCCTTTATTGTAGTGTTAAAATTTACGTTTGATCGGGTTTATGTTTGTTTATACTATGGTAATGCAAATTGATGAAAATTTCAATAGAATTACGTTATTATTTTAGAAATTTTTCAGCCCACAGCCTTAAAATCAAGGTCTGAGTTTTGGAGTCGGGCAGTTTATTCTCCATAACGAGCTTTACCGCGTCGTCGAGAGAAATGTATTCCACTTCGAGGAACTCGCCGTCGTCGGGGTGGCTTTCGCCCGATACATTTATGTCGCACGCAAAGAGGTGGATTATCTCGCCGCAGTAGCCGGGCGAGGGGTATAATTTGCCCATGCTGCGCCAGTTGATGCCCTGAGCGCCGACCTCCTCGGCGAGTTCGCGCTTGACGGCCTCCAATGGGTCTTCGCCTTTTTCCAGCTTGCCGGCGGGCAATTCGGTGACTATTTCCTTGTAGGGATAGCGGAATTGCCGCACGAAGGGCAGCCGCCCGTCGGGAGTCAGCGCGGCGACACACACACCTCCCGGGTGCTCCACGATCTCGCGGATGGATTTGTGACCGTCGGGAAGCTCCACATCGTCCACGCGAAGGTTAATGACGCGACCCTTGAAATGATAAGTTTCGCTGAGCGTTTTTTCGTCAAGATACATATAATTTCAGTCCTTTTCTTTTGAATTACATTTTGAAATAATCTTAATATATATTACAGTTTGGAATTTCTGATACCCGAAGTGTGCCAATAAATTAATGAATTAATGTGCTCCGCCCCTCATATTAATGGAGTAGCATGAATTAACGGGGGAACAGATATGGATAGAATAGTTGGAATAGAGCCGCCCGACCACAGCCGCATGAACGGCTGGATGGAGGCGCTGAGTTATGAATACGATGACTTTTTCGACACCGTAAACGTGGGAAAAAGCCTGCTTGATAGGCGCATCCACGGCATACTGATAGGCAATTCCGTCTCGCCGGCGCTGTATTGCGGGGGAGTGCACGGACGCGAGTGGATAACCACGCTGCTGCTCATGCGGTTTGCGGAGGAACTGCTGTATGCCTATTCGCGCCGCCGCAGAATGTGCGACATTGATATATATAAGCTGCTGAATGTCAAGGGCGTGCTGATAGTCCCCGTGCTGAATCCCGACGGCGTGGAAATATCCATAAACGGCGCGGAGCAGGCGGGCATATCGCCCGAGCTGAGCGGCGAGACTGCCGAGCTATGCATGAGCAGGGAATTCAGCGAGAAATGGAAAGCCAATGCACGCGGGGTGGATATCAACCGCAACTTCGATGCGGCGTGGGATGAAATGCGGAGCCTTGCGCAGGCGAGCGGCATCACAGGTCCGTCGCTGGGCGGCTGGACGGGAGAGTATCCCGAGAGCGAGCCTGAAACGCAGGCGATAGTGAGGCTGTGCCGATTCATGCGCTTTCGCCACGCGATAGCATTTCATTCGCAGGGCGAGGAGATATATTGGAATTACCGCAGTTTCACGCCGCCAAAGGCGCATCTGATGGCGCGGATACTGTCGGTTTCGTCGGGGTATCCGCTGAGAGAGCCGCAGGAGAGCGCTTCGTCTGCGGGGCTGAAGGACTGGTTCATGGAGAAATACCACGCACCGGCCTTTACCGTGGAGATAGGGAGCGGCGAATGTCCGATACCGCTGAGCCATTTCAGGTTTCTCTACAGCCGATTGAGGGAAATGCTGGTGCTGGGAGTGGCGATGTGAAATAACACATGAGCCCACAATAACCCCATTATATATATTATAGCATACTTGGCGAAAAAGGCAAATTAAATATTTTTTACAATTATTAGTACAATGTTTTGTTAATAAACCGCTGCTTCGGTAATATCATCACTTTTTGTTGATAAATTTTGATTATTATGCCATAATTTAAGAAAAAGAGTGAAAAGGAGCGGCATATGTCTAAGATCAAAAAATATTTGGGTATCGCGGCGGCGGCAGTG
>JBGUUF010000139.1:0-6143 GCA_045133435.1 Acutalibacteraceae bacterium | reverse complement strand
CCCTGAGAAATGCATTCAGCTCTGCGCTGTCAGGTTCGAGTGAAACTACCCGCCTGCATTCGTCGGCATGAGCCGCCATGAATAGCGCGTGTGACGGTTCGATGCGGTTGCGCATTATCTCGCCGAGCAGCACCCCGCCGCGCAGAACGCCCAATCCTCGGGTGTCGGGGATATTCTCGGGCATGAGGTAGCAATTGTCGCCTATCTGCACGATGTCGCCGTAGGGTTCGCACTCAAAGCACTGTCCGAACAGCTCTGCGGCGGATTTCTCGCCGTCTGTGGGTTTGCCGTGCTTGACGGAGCAGGAGGAAGTCACGCGTTCACCGCATTTTTGCAGTTTAGCGGCAAAATGACCCTCGCCGCCATCCATCGGAAAAATTCTGCGGCTGAGAGTGAGATCGTATTTGTCGCTGCGGTCAAATCCCGCCCGCCCGAATGTGAACCCGCTGTCCACGATCGAGAATTCGGGGTGCTTGTCGAGAAATGCCGCGATAACGTCCTCGTTTTCGCAGAAAGAAAATGTGCAGGTCGAATACACCAACACGCCGCCTTCCGCCACGCATTCAGCCGCACTGTCGAGAATCGCAAGCTGACGCACGGCGCAGGTCGCGGAGTGCTCCGGTGTCCATTCGGAAATTGCCACACTGTCGCGGCGGAACATGCCTTCGCCCGAGCAGGGAGCGTCCACCAGCACGCGGTCAAATACACCGCAGAGCTTCTGAGCGAGCATGTCGGGATGGGCGTTGGATACCACGCAGTTGCGGATGCCCATGCGCTCGACGTTTGAGAGCAGGATCTGCGCGCGCTTGCGAACGTATTCGTTGCTCCACAGCAGACCTTGACCATTCAGTGCGGCGGCTATCTGGGTGGATTTTCCACCGGGAGCGGAGCACATGTCGAGAATTTTCTCACCCGGTTGAGGGTCGAGGATAGTCACAGCGGACATCGCGGAAGGCTCCTGCGAGTAAAATGCGCCTGCATGATGCCACGGTGAGTTTCCGATGCCGCCTTCTTCTGAATTTAAGTAAAATCCGTCGGGTGAAAATTCACATTTTGATAAATTCAGACCCAGACGGTCGTAATTTTTCCTATCAAATTTAAGCGTATTTATGCGTATTCCGCGCTTGTGTGGAAAATCGTAGGACGCGACAAATTCATCAAATTCGTCGCCGAGCATTTCCTTCATTTCGCGGAGAAATTCACTGTGTAATTGTATAGAAATCATCTCCTTAATTCTCGTGGAAAGGCAGTATAACGCGGAAAGTGCTGCCTTTGCCCATTTCACTTATTACTGAAATTTCGCCGCCTGCAAGCTCAACTATCCGCTTGACGATAGAGAGTCCGAGACCGTTGCCCTCTGCCTTGTGGGAGGTGTCGCACTGGTAAAATTTGTCGAATATTTTGTTGACGGTGTTGGCATCCATGCCTTCGCCGCAGTCGATAACGTCGATAATTGCCTTGCTGTCCTTTTTGCGGCAGCGTATTGATATGATACCGTTTTCATGGGAAAATTTAATCGCATTCCCGATGAGATTTATCCACACCTGCGACAACATTTCCTCATTGAATACATATTTTATCTCGTCCAACTCGAGTGAAAATTCAATATTTTTAGCTTCCCACTGCTTTTCTAATATAAGCACGGCGCGGCGTATCTGTTCATCGAGATAAAACTCAGTCTTGTCCGTGACTATCTGCTGATTTTCAAACTTGGTCAGCATGAGAATGTTGGCGGAAAGTCGTGCAAGGCGGTCGGATTCGTCAACGATAATGTCGGTGTATTCCTTGCGCTGCTCGTCGGTGAGAAAATGGCTGTCGTTGTCCTTTTGAAGTTGGCGCGCAAAGCCGCGTATCGAGACGATAGGTGTTTTGAATTCATGGGAAAAATTGTTGATAAAATCCTTGCGGAATAGTTCCGTATTTTCCAGTTCGCCCGCCATGCTGTTGAAACTCTGCATCAGATTGTTCAGCTCGCCTATCGCGGTCTGGTCGGTCACGCGCACGTCGTAATGCCCTTTTTTGATTTCCTCGGTAGCATCAATAAGCCTCCGCAGCGGTTCTATGACAAATTTGCTCACCATAGCCGCCATGATAGTTCCGATGAAAATACACACGCCGAGGGTGACGAACGGAAGAATAACGGGAGTAAAAACTATCATCGGAAAGAGACCGAAGCGATACAGCGTCACCATGATCAGCGCAGTGAGCAAGCAAGTAAACGTCAGTATTCCGAATACGAATGTTGTGAGGGCGGTGCGCAGTGAACGAAATGTCCTGTAATTGCGCTCGCTGATCTCGTCCTTTTCCACCATCTGATACCGCTTCATGCCTTTGCCACCGCCTTGTAACCCAGTCCGCGCACGGTGACTATCTCAAAATCATTGTTGCCCTTGAATCTGTCGCGCAGTCGGTTGATGTGCACGTCAACGGTGCGCTCGTCGGTGTCGCTGTCCATGTCCCACAGCTCATCCATAAGCTGACGGCGGGTAAATACCTTGTTTTGATAGGACAGCAGCTTGAAGATGAGCAGAAATTCCTTCTGCGGCAATTCCGTGATAATGCCGTCCTTTTCAACCGTCATAGCGCCATAGCTCAATTTCGTGCCGCCTATAATTAAACTGCGCTCGTTGGCGATTTTTGCACGGCGGAGCAGTGCGGCTATTCTGAGCAGCATTTCCTCCTCGTCGACCGGCTTGACCATGTAATCGTCCGTGCCTGCGATGAATCCCGCGCGCTTGTCAGCAGGTGCTTCTTTGGCAGTGACCATCAATATGGGAATCTCGCAGTCGCCCTCGCGGAGTATCTTGGTGAATTCGTAGCCGTCCATGCGTGGCATCATCACGTCGAGCACGATAAGATCGACCTGCTTTTTTTCCATCATATCAAGTGCCTCGATTCCGTCGCAGGCGGAGATGACGTTGTATCCGCCTTGAATCAGCACAGTCTCCATGAGACGGCGGGTGTTTTTGTCGTCTTCAACTACCATTATGTTAAACATTTTATCAACTCCCATAAAAAAATCTGAATAAAAAATATTTTTGCGGCAACAATAACTCTCGAAAGGAGGTTGTATTAATATGGCAAACTTTAATAACAACCAGAACAACCAGAGCAAAAACACTCCCAACCAGAACGGTCAGAACAAGAACACTCCCAATCAGAACGGTCAGAACAAGGCACCGAATCAGAACGGCCAGAACAAGAAAAATCAGAACAACGCCCAGAACGTCCGCAACGATTTCTAATTTGATCAGCGTATAATCTCGTTTTTGGCAAACACGGCGCATTTTTCTCAAGCGGAAAGTGCGCCGTGTTTTTTTCGATATTTTCTTTTATCAGATATTGTCGCTTAATTTCTCTCGATTTTTGCTGTAGATGACCGCCACAATGACGAACGAAATCACCTGAGCCAGCAGGATGCGCACTATCTGCCATTCATCGGCACCTGTATTTGAGACTACATGCAGAAGGTTGGTGGCAACTACGTTGTTGAACAAGTGGTCGCCCAGACCTGCCCAAAGGCTGCCTGTCATCTTATACATCATGCCCCACTTGACGCTCATAATGCCCGAAAGGATGATGTAGCCAATGCCCATTACCAGCAGGTTTGCAAGTGTCGATGTGCCGTCGAGATAACTTCTCATAGGCATCACCCAATGCCACACACCGAAAAGCAGTGCGGCAGTCAGATTTGCGTACCAAAACGAGTGCTTGGGTTGAAGGATGTTGAGGAATAAGCCTCGGAATACGCCTTCTTCCATCCATACGTTGACGATATTGAATAAAACGCACAGCAGCATGAATACCAAGCCGGTGTTTTTCACCTGCTCACCTGTTATGGAGAAACCGCTCGCGTATATTTCAAGGTGAGGTTCACCGTTCTGCGCCGAAATAATCAGCATTTCCACTGCATACGAAACAGTAAAGCATACCGCGCCCAATAATGCGCCAAGTCCGAGATCCTTTAAGAAATTCTCTTTTTTGAAGCCTATGTCGCGCTGTTTAAGTCCGAGCAGTCTGAGTACGCACAGCAGCAGGATTATTCCGAACACTTTATGTATAAAATTTTCCGCAATTACGGTTTCGTCCGTGCGAATGGCAAAATACTCGACGAATCTTGCGGCAAGGCATATTAAAAATATGACAACGCTAGACCAAACGGGATATTTTTCGATTTTCGATTTCATTAAATTGCACTCCTGATACGATTTTTTGATTCAATTTATATAATTAACTTTCCTCAGGATCTTCCGGAGAAGTCTCTATGCAGTAGGCGAAAAGCTCGCGGATACGCTCGGTCCTGCCTGCTAAATAAAGATAGCCGAAGAGTGCCTCCAGTCCTGTTGCGGTGCGGTATGCTGCGACCGATTTGCGCGGGGTGTGGGAGGTGTGATGGTTGCGTCCTCTGCGGAACACACCCTCCTCCTCCTCGGTCAAGTGAGGGAGAAGGCGGGTCATGTATTCCGCCTGAGCCTCACAGCGCACCATTGCAACTGCGCGGCTGTGCAGCTCTCCCGCACGTACACGGCTGCTGCAAGCCAAATATTCTCTCACCAGCATGCCGAACACGCCGTCGCCCACGAATGCCAGCACATCACTGCCGCATTCCCTCGGATTGCAGGGCATTTGCAGCATTCTGTTGTCTATCTCGAAATTGTTTTCACTCACAGATTCAGTCCCCTTGCCAGACGAGCTTCTGCATCGTCTATGAATTGTACTGCCGTTCTCGGCGAACGTCCGCCCTTGCTGATAGCCCATCTTTCGGCGGCCATTTCCAGCTCGACCTGATCGACGTTGAACCTGCGCTCCTTGGCAAGCGCGTGGATGATTCTGTAATAATCCGCGCGGGCGGGAGCGAGGAATGTCACCTGCACGCCAAAGCGGTCAGACAGCGAGAGCGACTCTTGAATGGTGTCGGCGGCATGAAGCTCATCGCCCTTGCGAGCCGATACAGTTTCGTTGAGCATGTGGCGGCGGTTAGTGGTGGCATAGATCAGCGCATTGCTCGGACGTGATGCAATGCCGCCCTCCAATACACCTTTGAGCGCGGCGTAGCTTTCGTCGCCTGCCTGGAATGAAAGGTCGTCGATAAATATGATAAATTTCAGCGGCAGACCTGCGATCTCCTGCACGATGTCGGGATATTCGCTGAGATGAGCCTTGGGCAGCTCGATAAGGCGCAGACCCTTGCTGTAATACTCGTTGAGCAGGGCCTTGACGGTGGATGATTTGCCGGTGCCTCTGTCGCCGTATAGCAGGCAGTTGTTGGCGGGAAGTCCCTCGACGAATGCGATGGTGTTGTCCACGACGGGCTGGCGAACCTTTTCATAGCCCTTGAGCGAATCCAGAGAAATTCTGTCGGGGTTGGGAATGGGTATGCTTTTACCGCTGCGGCGCACAAAGGCTATGTAGCGAGCGTATTCGCCGCAACCGTTTGATGCGTGGTAGTCTGCCATTTCTTCAGCAGTCATAACTCTGTCACCGCATTCCCATTTCGGCAGAATGTCAAATGGATTTTCGCAGAATCCGGCTCTGCGGGGATAGGCTTCAATGAGTGCTTCGGGGGAGATTTGAGAGATCTCGTTGAGTGTAGCGATGTCCTTTTGCACTGCTGCCATAGTCTGAGCCTGTATGGGAGAAATGTCACCGCCAGCGGCTGTGCGGGTGAAAATATTGTCGTCGTAGATAGCGGTGTTAAATACAGCCTCGCTGAACGAATCAGCGTAACCGTTCGCGCTGAGCACCGAGAAGAATTTTCCCCAATTTTTAGCGAATTTATCGGGTGATTTGTTCATTGAATCAAGGAGCTTGCCGAAGCTGTCTATCAATTCTGATTCAAGCAGTCCGTTGTATACCGACAACGCCGAGAGCTTTAATTTTAACAATGAAACGGATGACATAATGATATACTTCCTTTGAGATAAAAATTAACTTGCCTTAATTTTACCCCATTCGTTCCGCAATGTCAATTGCAATGCGAAATTCATTGTGAAATGTCTCGCTTTTTTGGACACTCCGGTGAATTTGTCCGTTGCTTGTATTTTACTTAAATATTAATCTAAAAATATAAAATATATTAATTTGAAAAGGGATAGTATAATGGATAAAAAATTGTTGCGTTCGCTGTTTCGCAGACGTTTTTT
>JBGUUF010000138.1:0-3141 GCA_045133435.1 Acutalibacteraceae bacterium | reverse complement strand
GCACAGCTTTTCGGCGACATCAAGTACATGTGTCGAGAAGAAGATAGCGCCGCCGTTGCTGCAAATGTCCTTCATAATGCCCTTAAGAATTACTGCGGCCTTCGGATCAAGACCAACGAACGGCTCGTCGAGGATAAGCAGTTTGGGAGTATGAACCAATGCCGAGATAATCGCCAGCTTTTGCTTCATGCCGTGGGAATATGATGAAATCAAGTCTCCGAGTGATGCGGTAATCTCAAATTTATCTGCATATTCCTCGATTCTCTGCTGTCTGTCAGCGGCAGAGACCTTGAAAACGTCTGCAATGAAGTTGAGGTACTGAATACCCGTCAGATATTCGTAAAGGTCGGGGTTGTCGGGAATGTAAGCAAATTTCTGCTTGCAGAGGAGTGGATCTTTGCGGATGGAAACGCCGTCGATAAGAATTTCGCCCTCGTCAAAGCCGTGAATACCCGCAACGCATTTGAGTGTAGTAGTCTTGCCTGCGCCGTTGTGACCGATAAAGGCGTAAATATCGCCGGCTTCAATTTCAAGATTGATGTCTGAAACACCCTTATTGCTGCCTTTGTAGTGCTTGGTGAGATTTTTTATCGTAAGCATAATAAAACCTTTCTGAATTTATTAATTCATAATGCATAATTCATAATGCATAATTCATAATCGTCGTGGATTGTAATTTACTTTTTATCCCAAATCTTACTGATTTTCTACTGTGGAATTTTCCTTGTTTTTGTGAGCAAAGAAAATGATCAATGCAACTATACCCAGCGGAGCGATTGTGACAAGACCTGAGGGTGCGGGACCGAGCAAGCCTGATTCGATAGAGCCGTCAGAGAATAAAATCGGTACAGTGCCAATAGCATTTATAGCACCGTGAGCAATTGCGGGAAGCCAGATGCACTTGGATTTGTCGTAGAGATAAGACAGTGCTATGCCGAGAATTACGCAGGTTGCGCACATCGCCAGCATACCTGTGAATGGCTCGCCCAAATAACCTGTGCCGTAATTGTGTCCTGAGAAGATAATTGCAGGCCAATGCCATGCGCCCCAGATGATACCGCCGAGAACAAGTGCAGGCTTTCTGCCGATTTTAGCTGTGAGCATAGGAGTCATGTATCCACGCCAGCCAGCTTCTTCACCGATAGCGGCAAGCATATTTATAAACGGAGCGTAAACTACTGCGGAAACGATCGAAACTATTGCTATCATATCGGTTGTCATTCCCTGCATATCCATGCCAATTGAAGTTATGTAACCCATGTTGGGATCAAAATGTGCGGGGAATACAACGTAATACAATACTGTTCCAAGTGCTGTGAAAACTGTCGGCAAGAGCCATGCAGCAAGGAGCCATTTCCAGTTGCGCTTGAAGTTGATTTTCCAGTTGATGCCAGTTTTCGCATTGCCAAGACCTTTGTGTGAGATAAGCACCGCAATAGTTGGCACAAACATGGCTAACGCCATCATTATTGTATAGAGTCCGGTGTTGTTGGTCTGATTAAAATATGCTCCCGCAATTTGACAGGCGTAGGCGCCAACAAATGCGATGATAAAGAAAACGATTGCTTTTGATTTCGGATATTCCCTTTTGATTTCCATAAAAATTACCTCTCTTAGTTTTTGTTGATTGTATTTAGAATTAATTCTAAATACATTATAGCATGCCGTAAATCAAAAGTCAAGAGGTATTTAGAATTTTTTCTAAACGCTCTTTTAACGGCTGAAAAAATGTGTCAAAATAAAAAATCAATAATAATATGATAAAAGAAAGCATATATTACACGTCATTTAAGGAAACGCTGAATAAGTCGATTCACACACCGCTCAGTGACGGATTTTCGCGGCGTGGAATCGACGGCTGAGCCTTTATTCAGCGTATCCTTAAATAATGACGCGTGTGTTTTCGGGAAAAATTACACATGATTTGAAAGGAGAACGTCGATTATGCAGGATAATTACAGCCGCTTTATCAGAGAATCCATGCGGCAGGCGCAGTGCAATTACGAGACGGTATTCGAGCCGTGCGACTGCGGCAGAGGCAGAGCACAAACATCCGCGTGTGAGCGCGAACAGACGCAGACCTGCCAAAAGGACTGCGACATCCCCGTAATGGCATTTATCCCCGTGCAGGAATTTTGCAGAATGTATAACGAAGCCGAGGGCTTGCGCCGCGGAACACTGTTCCCCGCGCTTGATAAGCCGTTTTACGGTAAAGGAGGTAAGTGCTGTGGATGACAAAAAGAAGCTGTTGGCGAGAATTTCCGCCTGCCGATTTGCTCAGGTTGAGCTGATGCTCTTCCTCGACACTCACCCCGACTGCTGTGAGGCTATGAAGGCATTGAATATGCACAGGGAAAATGCAATGAAGCTCAAGGATGAGTATGAGAGCAGATTCGGTCCGCTCAGCAATCCAAAGGGAAACTGTCAGCATTGGGAGTGGGTAGATGACCCGTGGCCGTGGGATTATGTTCCCGAGGCGACACCGTATAATTCGGGCTGTAACAGATGCGGAAAAGGAGCGTGGCGATAATGTGGAGTTATGAGAAGAAACTGCAATACCCTGTAAATATCAAAAACACCAATCCTCAGCTCGCCCAAATGGTTATCAGCCAGTACGGCGGTCCTGACGGGGAGTTTGGCGCGTCACTGCGTTATCTCAGTCAGCGTTATACCATGCCGTACCCCGAATTAAAAGCTATATTGACGGATGTAGGCTCCGAGTGCTCTTGGTTGGTAAAAATGCTGTTGTACTGTTCGATTTCCGCCTTGCCTTGCAAGATTTTTGCCCGCCATTTGTCGGAAAGTATTTTTAAATGCACGTCAACCGTCCTGTCCTCATGAATAAAAATTTTATCCACGATATTTCGGTAGAAGGTATCGTCCCATTGCGCTCCGAGAGCGATTGCGTGGATGTAATCGCTCACATCGCCGATAATTTTAGATTTGTCTGCGGCAAGCTCGCGGTGAGCCTTTTCTCTTTGGAGCTTTTCGAGCAGTGCGGAATGTTCCTCGCTGAGCCGTTCGCAGCCTTTTTTGTATTCGGAGGTTTCCACATCTCCCGACAGGCACATATCCAGAAGTTTCTGCTTTTTGTGCTCGATCTTTTTGATTTCGTTTTCAAAATACTCTGCGTTGTTTTTC
>JBGUUF010000137.1:0-7796 GCA_045133435.1 Acutalibacteraceae bacterium | reverse complement strand
CGCCCTCCGACGGCATAAAGCTTAACAAGACCTCTGCAAGCATTTACGAAGGCAAGACCGTTTCACTCAAGGCATCACTCACGACCCGCGGCTCAAATGACCCGATTTTCTGGACCTCCAGCGACGAGTCAGTTGCAACGGTCACATCCAAGGGCGTTGTCAAGGGCATTAAACAGGGCACTGCGACAATCACTGCATACACCTCCAACGGCTGCTACACCTCAGCTGCAATTACAGTAATGTCCAAGGCGACTGCACTTGAATTCACCGAGGTTACTCCCGCGCTCTATATGGGCGGTAACGAGGGTACATTCACCGTTGCGATAACCTCCCCCGCTAATTCCAACGATACCATTTCTTGGAGTACCAGCAACAAGAAGGTAATTGAAATTACAAGCGTAAGCAGTGACGGCAAGACCATTACCATCAAGTCCGGCAACAAGGGTACTGCCACTATCACAGCCAAAACAGGCAGCGGAAAGAAGATCACCTACAAGGTAACATCTGTTAATCAAGCTGCTGAAAGCATTACACTTAACAAGACCTCCGCTGATATTTACGTCGGTCAGACCGTTGCACTCAAAGCAAGCAAGATTTTGCCGCGCGGCTGTAACGACATAGTTGTTTGGGAATCCGAGGACGAATCTATCGCCACCGTAACTCCCGACGGCAAGGTAAAGGGCGTCGGGCAAGGTACTGTCACCATTCGCGCCAACTCATTCGGCGGCGTGCAGAACAGCGTCACCATTACAGTACGCACCAAGGCGACTGCAATCAGCATCTCCGCAACGGCAAGCACTATTCAAGTCGGTGAGACTGCCACTGTCAGCATTTCAAGCATCTCTCCCGACGGCTGCAACGATACTCTCAAATGGAGCACCAGCAGCAAGGCAGTCGCTGCTATCGAAGTCAGCAACGACGGCAGATCCGTGACTGTCACGGGCGTTAAAAAAGGAACTTCCACTATCACCGTACGTACTGGCAGCGGAAAGTCCCAAAAAATCAAAATCGTCGTCACACAATAATTTGTCAATTATCGTGTGTATGTAATTTAAAACCCGCAGGAAATCGGAAATTTATAAATCCGATTGCCTGCGGGTTTGTTTTACGTTCCTCAAAACATTATCAATACCAGTCCCATTATGCAGGAAACTGCAATGATCACTAATATCTCAAATTTGTTATTCTGCAAAAATTTCGGCTGTCTGCATTTTGTCACGTCCATCACTATCATGCCGACTATCGCCAACAGACCGAGCACTACTATGACCACGCCGACCACAGACTTAATGTCTGTCACAATTCTCACTCTCCCGAACTTGTTTTTACAGCAGTCGGCAGAACACCGACTGCAATGTATTTATCAAATCACTAATTAAATTATAGCGATTTAATATTATGGTTGTGTGAAAATTGTATGTTGTTTTGTTCAATCGAGCGGTAAAAAAATTACTCGACGCCGAATACCTTTTGGCAATATCTGACCGATGCCATAGCGTCGCGGCAATAGCTGTCAGCGCCTATCTGCATTGCATAATCCTCGGTCAATACAGCGCCGCCCACAAAGACCTTCACCTGCGGAGCTTCTTTGCGGAGCAGCTTGATCGTCTCCTCCATGTTGACTACGGTGGTCGTCATCAACGCACTGAGCCCCACTGCCGTCACGTTGTTTTCCAAAGCCGTTTGCAGAACCGTTTCGGGCGGCACATCTTTGCCAAGATCAATTACATCGAAGCGGTAATTTTCCAACAGTACCTTGACGATGTTTTTGCCGATGTCGTGAATATCGTCCTTTACCGTAGCAACTATGACCTTTCCTATCTTGTCATCCGAGCCTGAAGCCGCAATGACCTCCTTGAGCACATCGAATGCAGCCTTTGCCGCCTCCGCACTCATCAGAAGCTGCGGCAGAAATACCGTGCCCTTCTCAAAGCCGTCGCCGACCTCGTTCAATGCGGGAATCATCTCGCCGTTTATGATCTCCATAGGCGCGGGAGCGTTGGGAGCAGCCAGCATTTCCTTAACGATCCTCGCAGATTCCTCGCCAAAGCCCGCTGTTATCGCCGACTTGAGCGACATTGAGGCAGCCTGTGCCGTTGCTGCGGGAGTTTCGGCGGCTGTTGCGCTGTATTTTGCGATATAATCGCCGCATGCCGTGTCATAGCCGCAAAGTGCGCGGTATGACCAGTAGGAATTCATCATCGCCTCGGATTTCGGATTGATGATGGCGCAATCCAGTCCGGCCGCCATCGCCGCGGTGTAGAATACTGAATTGATGACCTCGCGCTTAGGCAGACCGAACGAAATATTTGACACGCCGAGGGTCGTACAAACACCCAACTCGCTCTTAACGCGGCGCAGAGTTTCCAAAGTAACATTTGCCGACTCCGGCTCTGCGCTGACGGTCAGGGTAAGTCCGTCAATTATTATATCCTTCTTGTCGATGCCGTACTCCGCCGCCGTCGCTATGATTTTCTTCGCAACATTCACGCGTCCCTCTGATGTAGGGGGAATTCCGCTCTCATCCAGCGCAAGACCCACGACTGTGCCGCCGTACTTTTGCACCAGCGGGAACACAGCGCGCATGGATTCCTCCTTGCCGCTGACCGAATTTATCAGCGGTTTGCCGTTGTAACATCTCATGGCTCTCTCCATCGCCTGCATGTCGGAGGTATCTATCTGCAAGGGCAGGTCGATTATCGCCTGCAATTTTTTGACAGTGCTTTCGAGCATCGAAGGCTCGTCGATCTCGGGCAGACCCACATTTACATCCAATATCTGCGCGCCCGCATCCTGCTGAGAAATGCCCTCCCCGAGGATATACGAAATCTCGCCGTTGCGCAGAGCCTCCTTGAAGCGCTTCTTGCCTGTGGGATTGATTCTCTCGCCCACTATCAGCGGTTCTTTGCCTATCTCGATGCTGTGGGTGTAGGAGGAAACCATCGTAATGCCCTTGTTGCTCGGCATTGTCGTAACGACATCCTTGCAGAGTGTGATCATCGCGCCGATGTGCTCGGGAGTTGTGCCGCAGCATCCTCCCATGACGCACAGACCCAGATCCGCCGCCTTGCGCATGGATCCAGCGAACTTTTCGGGAATTACGTCGAATACCGTAACGCCGTCCTTCTGCTTTGGCAGACCTGCGTTGGGGTTGAATATTATCGGTGTGGAGGATACTTTGCACATCTCGGCAACCACGGGATACAGCTCATCGGGTCCAAGACCGCAGTTCAAACCGAATGCATCCACGCGCAAGCCTTCGAGCATAGCTGTGACTGCGCTGACGCTCGCGCCTGTGAAGAGCTTGCCCTTCTCGTCAAATGCACATGTGACGAACACGGGCAGTGATGTGTTCTCTTTAGCCGCGAGAACTGCCGCCTTTATCTCATAGGTCGCGCCCATCGTTTCAATTAAAATCAAATCCGCTCCGGCCTTTTCGCCGCAGACCGCCATTTCCTTGAATAAATCATAGGCTTCATCAAAGGACAAATCGCCCATCGGCTCTATCAATCGCCCTATCGGACCCATGTCCATTGCGATGTATTTATCTGAGACATCGCCGCACTGCTCGCGGGCAGATTTTGCACAATTTACTGCGGCACTAACTATCTGTTCGACAGAATAGCCGCTGTCCTTGAGCTTGCAGCTATTCGCGCCAAATGTATTGGTCGTAACGATATTGCAGCCGACGTCAAAATATTTTTTATGCACCGAAGCAATAAGCTCGGGATTTGTTATATTCAGAATTTCGGGAAGCTCACCCGCCTTTAAGCCGCTGCCTTGGAGCATCGTGCCCATTGCGCCGTCAAAAAAAAGCATCTGCCTACCGAGCTTTTCTGTAATCTTATTCATAAAATTCACCTTACTAAACTAATGCATAATTCATAAATTCTGTAAACACCAAAAAACTTGATTCACAGCAATTATACATTATGAATTATTTTAAACTCTGCGGAACATGCAGTTGACGTTGGGACATCCGGCGCATTTGCCGCTTGCACAGCTTCCTGTGCGACCGCTCTGCTTTTGACTTGTCAAGCCTATCACCGCCGTCACCGACTTCATTGGAGTCATCTGAACGCCGCCGCTTATCGTCAGACCTATGCGCTTGTAGGCATCCAGTCTTGTGATCATTTCAGGCTGATGATATATTGAAAAATCGCCGTAGCCCGGGCTGAATCTCGGTCGGAGATAGCGCCCCTCCGCCGCACACTCATCCTCAAGTTCGCTGTTTGCATTGTCGCAGTACATTTCGATAAGCTCCGCCGCCGCGCCTTGCAGCATAACGGCATAGCTCATTTTCACCTCGGAATATCTGCGGATAAGCATGTCCACACCACTGCCGAGAGTTGCCGCGAACAAGATCACCTCGTCACAATTTTTCAGATGCGCCGCCAGTGACTTGCTGTTCACCTTCATGCCGTCAATGTCGCATTCGTCGCCGTTTATTGTCACGGGACATCTCACGCTGACCTTTTTGGGAGAAGCCGCCTCGCCAACCTCATTGACCGCCTTGACCGCGCTCTGAATTATATCATCAGAACACTTCGCCGCGTCACGAACGCCCGCATACCGCAGGACTTCGTTGATATTTACTCCGCTGTACCATTTGCCGGGATTTACTGAATACATACTCTGTCAGCTCCGACTATATATGATAAATTTGACATTATGCTAGCCGCAACGTCGGGTTTGTTCATGGTGTAAAGATGGATTCCTTTCACGCCGTTGGCTATCAGGTCGATTATCTGCTCGGTGGCATATGCAATACCTGCCTGCTTCATAGCTTCGGGATTATCGCCGAACTTATCAGCAATGCGGCGGAATCTGGTGGGCAGAGTTGCGCCCGAAAGCTGACAGCTTCGCTCGATCTGCTTGGAATTTGTCATCGGCATGATGCCCGCGATTATCGGCACATCAATGTTCAATTTGAGTGCGCGGAACATGAAGCTGTAAAACGCGGTGTTGTCAAAAAACATCTGCGTTGTGAGGAAGTCAACACCGCAATCCACCTTGTTTTTGAGGTTGATAAGGTCTTGCTCGATGCTGCCGCACTCCACATGTCCCTCTGGGTAGCATGCCGCGCCTATGCAGAAATCTCCCTGCTGTTTGATCTCGGTTATAAGCTCATACGCATATGTATAATCGCGCGGCTTGTCCTTTAATTCTTCGGGAATATCGCCGCGAAGAGCCAGCACATTTTCAATGCCGCTTGCCTTGAGCTTGGCTATGGCGGCAGAGACCTCTTCCCTGTTGGACGAAGCGCAAGTCAAATGAGCCAGTGCTGTCATATCCTTGCTGTTGATGTACTGCGCTATCTCCACAGTCTGCTTGGATGTGCCGCCGCCTGCGCCGTATGTCACGCTCATAAAGTCGGGCTTGAGTGCGCATATATCATCAACCACAGCCTTGGTTTTGTCGATGTTCATGTAGAGCTTCGGGGGAAATATCTCACATGAAAATGTAGTCTGATTTTGGTTAAGAATGTCTTTTATCTTCATTTTACGTTCATCCTTGCTGATTTTTTGCGTTTTTATTTAATGAATTCTGCGTATCTGCTGCATCAGTCTGCCGACCGGCAGACCCATTACATTGTAATAGTCGCCGATAATGCCGCTGACAAACACCGCTCCGCCGCCTTGAATAGCGTATGCGCCTGCCTTGTCCTTGCATTCGCCCGTCGCGATGTAATCGCGTATCTGCTTTTCGCTCAGAGGGTAAAAATGCACCTCAGTGCTCTCCACAAATTTATTCACCGTGAGGTCGGTGTTTACGATAGCCACACCGGTGTAGACCGTGTGAGTCCTGTCCGACAGCTCCGACAGCATGCGGAATGCATCCTCGTCATCTTTCGGCTTGCCGAACTTCTTGCCCTCAAAGCTGACTATTGTGTCCGCGCCGATAACCACGCAGCCCTTGCACTGCTCAAGCGAGGCAACGGACAGCGCCTTGCGTTCGCACAGTTCCAGCGCCGCCACTGCAGGGTCCATACCCTCAGGGATAGACTCGTCGGTGTACTGCGTGACGACCTCGAATTTCAAGCCTGTCATAGACAGCAGTTCCCGCCGTCTGGGTGAATTTGACGCTAATATTATTTTCATGTATACGACCTCCCGATTGATTTTGATTTTTATATCACAATTCGTGGTAATAGGGTACTATATCCTCGTAATCGCCGTTTTTGAGCCTGAATCCCTTAGGAATAACTCCAAGCGCGGCAAATCCGAGCTTTTCATACAAATGCCGCGCACCGTAATTTGTCCTGACAACAGCGTTGAACTGCAAAATTTTAAATCCTGCGGCTCTCCCCTGCTCCATGCAGTCGGTCACGAGTCTCTCGCCTATGTGCATTCCGCGCAGTGATGACTTCACGGCATAGCTTGCATTGCAGATGTGCCCGCACCTGCCGACGTTGTTGGGATGCAGGATATACATGCCGACTATTTCGCCGTTATCGGCATCCTCGGCAACTCCGCAGTATGTCTGTGCGGCAAAGAATTCTGCGCCTGTCACGGCGGTCAGACATTCCTCCTGAGGGAACGCAATACCGTCCTCGACGACCTCGTTCCAGACGGCGATCATGCCCTCAACATCATTCTTGGTATATTTCCTTATGATTATGTTCATTGCAGATAAAATTCCTTTCGCGCCGTGCTATATCTGAAAGTCCTCGGGCTTGAAGCCTGTGAGCGGAGGAAGCGTCTTAGGCTCGCGCAAGGTCGGCTCGTACCTGAACATGCGGCAGGTGCTGCCCGACGCGGTATCCTGCCCCTTGTCGCAGATTTTCTTTTTGCCCTCGGAACTGCAATAAAGGCAGTATTCGCACGAGGGATTTATGTTTTTTCCGTAATATTTTGAAAGGTTCATAATCATCACCGTTATGCTTTGGCTTTAAATTTTATTGTTCGGTTTGGCAGGCAGATCACGCTCATAAGGCACATCACCAACATTATCACGCCGAAGCTGTACGATATTCTCGAAAACTGCACGGGTGAAGCTCCGTCGAAAGTGACCGCTGCGGGACTGCACATCTCCGCGAAATACGGCAGTTTTAACGCAAGACTCACGATAACACTGCAAAGTCCGCCTTGAATAAGCCGCACCAAAATATATTTCAGCTTGTTCAGACGAATCCTGCGGCAGACTGCGAAATTCTGAAAATGCACCGACAGTCCTCCGAAACCAACGACAAATGCTGTGAACGGCAAGCCGATATTGACCGACAGCATACTGCCGCCCGTCACCTCGGTAAGGCATGGGACGATACACCCGCCAAGCTGCTGTGCGCCGAATCTGCTGAACAATGCGGCGAGATATGAGTTGATATGCGCTGCGTCGAGCATAGCAGCAATGACCTGAAACACCACGATAAAGCTGCTCATGGCGATGACCGTCGAGGCCGCATCTGCCGCCGATTCCACGAATGCATCCGAACGCCCCTGCGTGTTGATCGGCGTGTGACGTTCACGGTCGTCATCCGACGCACCCTTCCTGCCAGAAGTTGATCGCATTGTCATTCCTATAATTATACTAGAAATTATTTGCGCTGTCAATATCAGCAGACCCGCAGATTTATTTTTATACAGCTCCGCGCCTACCATTCCGATAGTAAAGCCGGGACCCGAACAGAATGCTATCGTCGCCAGCCTTTGTCCTTGCTTTTGGGTAAGAGTGCCGCTCTCGGTCAAAGTCTCGGCGGCACGCGCTCCTGCGGGGAATCCTCCCACCATGCCTGTCAACAATGCAACCCCGCACACCCCCGGCAATCCGAAAAGTACCTTCGTAGGCTTGTTGAG
>JBGUUF010000136.1:0-2653 GCA_045133435.1 Acutalibacteraceae bacterium | reverse complement strand
GTGTTTTCGTTTACGGATGTGATTCCGTTGTCCTTGTCAGCCGCCTTTTCATAGATGATATAAGGCACAGGGTCGCTTGCGTGGGTCTTGGTGACAAGCGGAGTGGGATGGTCGGGCAATATCATGATTTTGTAATTATCGAATTTATCCATCTTCTCGCGCAGATAGCCGAGGACCTCTTTGTCGATAATCTCGATCGACTTCACCTTATTATCGACCTCATGGCGATGACCGCACTCATCGGGAGCTTCAAAGTGGATGTAAACAAAATCCTGACCTGCTTCCAGCTCGTTGAATGCTGTCTCTGCCTTTTTGCGGAAGCATGTGTCGATATAGCCTGTTGCGCCCTCGACCTCGCAGACCTTCATTTCAGCGCACACGCCGATGCCCTTGATGAGGTCAACAGCCGAAACGACCGAGCCGTTCACTCCGAATTTGGATGCGAAGCTATCGAGCTGCGGCTTTTTGCCCTGACCCCAGAGCCAAATAGATGTTGCCGGCTTGCGTCCTGCGGCGATTCTCGCCTTGTTGACGGGGTGATCCTTGAGAACATCGACGCTCTTTATCATCATTTCAATGAGCTTAGCCGCCATCGGGTGCTGATCGAGGTGCTCACCGACTACCTGACCTGAAATATCGTGAGGCGGTGTGAGTGTGCCGATGTCAGTCGTGCCGCCGTGCCACACAAGGCAGTGACGGTAGCTGATGCCGGGATAAAATGTAAATTCATCGTTGCCGAATGCCTCCTGCACTGCCTTGATAAGCTCTGCGGCCTCAGCTGTGGAAATATCGTCGGCGCAGTAATCCACCATTGTCTTGGCAGAATAATCGTCCTCATCCGACAGTGTGACGAGGTTACAGCGCATGGCAACGTCTGTGGGAGCAAGGTCGATGCCCATGCTTGCTGCCTCCAGCGGAGAACGTCCGCTGTAATAAATTGCGGGGTCGTAACCCATTACCGAAAGATTGGCAACGTCGCTGCCGGGTTTAAGACCGTCGGCAACTGTCTTGACCAAGCCGACCTCACCGTGAGCGGCGAGGTAATCCATGTTGGGTTTATCGGCAACCTCCATAGGAGTTTTGCCGTCAAGCTCTGGCACGGGATAATCCGCCATGCCGTCGCACAATACAACTGCGTATTTCATAATCATTAACCTCCAAAATATACGGGCAAAAATCCGCCCTGACATTTTCTGTTTGATATTATAGCATATATTTTCAGAATTTCCACAAAAAATGATAATTTATTTTGGCGGCAATTAAAATTCGCTTTTCGGGCGAGGAATTTTCAAATAAAAAAATACAGACCGCAGCAATTCTGACGATCTCTGCCGTCTGCGCTTGGTTAATTTTCTATATCATTGAACTGCCTCGGTTAAGGCGGGGATTTGTGCGGCGAAAGGGCGCACCGCCCTCGGATTCGCTCGCTTCGACAGGCTCAGCCGAAGCCGCCGCTGCACTCGTTCCCACAAACTCCTCCGTGGCATTTGCCAGAGCCTGCGCGATAAGGTCGATATTGTTAACTATCCACTCTGCGTCCTCGGGATTGTCGTGATAAGCTACCTCCACCAGCACGGCAGGGAAATTCGGGCGCAGTACCTCTCCGAGATAATCGGTGGGCAGGACATCGACAAGCTGCGGGTCGGGATAAATCTTCCTAAGCTCATCTGCGATAAGATCGGCGGCTCGGCGGCTCTCGGGCTTGGCGGGATTGTAATAGACATCGGGACCGCGCAGCATGCCTGCAAATTCCTCGGGCGAGGCATTGGAATGCAGTGCGAGATAAAAGTCATAGCCGCCGGTTTCATTCGCCTGCTGAATCGAAGAGCGCGCGGTCATCTCAGGCGTATTGCGGTCAAAATCAATGCCCGCCGCGATCAGGTAAGGCTCCATAGCGTCGGCGAGAAAGTTCATGTATTCTTCTTCAGTGCCGCCGATAACATATTCATTGTATTCCTGTGTGGACGGACTGAGGTAGATTTTCGGCATATGTCATTCCTCCGTTATCATCAATATTATTCAATACAAATGATATGGCAGGATTTTTGGATTTATGCAGGTTAAGACTTTGATTTTCAAATAAAAAATCCCTCAGAAAGAAAAATAATTTTCTATCCAAGGGATCATGCTAAGGGATCATGATTTGATAGCTCAGTCGGCGATCAAGGCGGCCAGCTTTTCTATTTTTTCTACAGGAAGTTCCGTATATTGAGAAACTTTTTCAACCGACAAGCCATCTTTCAACATTCGGACAGCATTTTCTATTGCATTTTCTGCTCTGCCCTTTTCTTCACCTTCAGCAAAGCCTTCGGCTTTTACTTCTTCCATTATCTTGCACATGTGAGTGACCCCCTTTGTATCTTCTTTAAAATAGCGTGTCTTTTGCGACAGTACCGAATAATTCATTTGGTTCGGATTGGCGCAGCTAAAATCATACATCAATTTTCCAAGCTGCGAATCATCCCTATATGCGGCATTCACATACACTATATGCGAGCCGTCCTCAAATAAATCACCCGTTTCGGTTATCATGCGTTCGATGTGGTATATCGGTCTGCCCTTGCCTATCACATCGTTCTCAGTGATAAATATTACATACGTTTCGGGCAAGACATCATATGAATCTCCCGCGATCAATATCTGATCGTCGATC
>JBGUUF010000135.1:0-1563 GCA_045133435.1 Acutalibacteraceae bacterium | reverse complement strand
CAAATCGCCGTCCTGAGCGTTTGCGAGCACATAATCAGCCACCTCTTCAAACGAATGTCCGAGGAAGCAGCCGGGAATCAGCTCTTGCAGATATTCCGACTTGATGCCCAAATCGTCAGTCTCGCGAGCCGCCATGATGTCGGTGATAGCCACCTTGTCAGCGATCTGCAGCACGCGTGCGAATTCATGCAGATGTGTCTTGGTGCGGGTATAGGTAAACGGCTGGAATACCGCCCACACGCGCTTGTAATTCATTTCCTTGCAGGCGTTGAGCGTCACTTCGATCTCAGTCGGATGATGCGCGTAGTCGTCGGCGATCGTTATACCGTTATGTACGGTGTGGATCTCAAAACGTCTGCCTGCGCCCGAGAACATGCCCAGACCTTTCTTGACATCATCCGCAGTCGCGCCGACATACATTGATGCCGCAGCAGCCGCGAGAGCGTTGAGCACGTTGTGCTCACCGGGAACCTTCAGCTCGATTTCGGTAAGCTTCTCGCCTGCATGCATGAGGTCGAATCGCCAAAAGCCGCCCTTGGTCATGCCGACATTTTCGGCGTAATAATCGTTTGTGGATTTCAGACCGAATGTGATTATCTTCGCCTTTGTGGTGTCGAGTGCTTTCATTGTATTTGCATCGTCGCCGTTGGCAACAACTGCGCCCGATGTCTGACCCGCGAACTGACGGAATGACGCGATAATGTTGTCAAGCGTGCCGAAATAATCCAAATGGTCGGCGTCGATATTCAAGATGACAGAAATCGCAGGTGTTATCTGGAGGAAGGTGTCAACGAATTCGCATGCCTCGCAGACCATATTCGCGCTCTTGCCGGCTCTGCCGTAGCCGCCTATCAATGCCAGCTTGCCGCCGATAACGACTGTCGGGTCAAGCTCGCCCGCCATCAGAACGGTGGTGATCATCGACGTGGTGGTAGTCTTGCCGTGAGTTCCCGATACAGCGATGGCGTTGGAATATCTGCGGCAGACCGCGCCCAGCAGCACCGAACGCTCGATAGTCGGAATTCCCGACTCGAGCGCGGCTTTCAGTTCGGGGTTCTCCTTGGAGATCGCGGCGGAATACACCACCAGCTCAGCACCCTCGATGTTTTCGGCGCGCTGACCTATAGCGACCTTGATGCCGAAAGAACGCAGGCGCTTGACGGTGTCGGAATTGTCGTCAACGTCCGAGCCTGTGATAATTTTATCGTCCTCGCGCAGAATGTCCACCAACGGACACATACCCGAGCCGCCTATACCTATAAAGTGAATGTGCTTTACCTTATTAAGCAATTCATCGTATTCTGTGATAACTTTGCTTCTCATAAATATCATATCCTTTTCGCAAAATTTTGCATGGTTATTATTTTACCACAAAACCGCCAAAGTGTAAAGTACCTGCGCGCTTTTTTAGGGAATCAATTTTTTTGGGAGTTTGCTATCGTATTCGCCAAAATTTGTTGCAAATCCTAGTGCATCTTGCTCGCTCCGCCTATGGCTTCGCTACTGCGGGCGCTACCCTCAGTCTCCCGCAATGGCTTAACCGCTATTCAATGAATAGCGGTG
>JBGUUF010000134.1:0-3790 GCA_045133435.1 Acutalibacteraceae bacterium | reverse complement strand
CCTGCTGTACCACGCAGTAAGGCTCTTTACACGCCCCCGTGTGAGTTCCCGCAGGATACACCCGCAGTCCCGCAGACTTCAACGCGCTGTATATCCTCTGCCAGACCGTCATAACATCACTCCTTCCTCAGCTTCACGGCGATGACCTTATTGGCAAGCCGCAGCAGTACATTTCGCGTCTCGGCCTGCACCACGGGATAAAGTATCGCGTACTTCTTGCCATAGAGCATTTCCAGTGACGGCGAATAAAACATATTGCCGCACACGCCAATGTACCGCTCATACCCCGATTTATCGGTAAAGCCCTCCAACGTGCGTCGGGCATTACCTGTGCGGTCGGTCCACGGGGCATTTTGTTTCGCGCTCTGCTCCATCTGTGCCGCGCTCACTTCGCAAACCTCGTCCAAAGCCGCATCCGCCTGCTCCTTGACGCTGTTCACGATCTCCGAAAGGGCACTTTTATTCAATAAAAACATAATGCACCCCTCTACATCGCAATTTCGTCTGCGAAATCCTCACCAAGATTTTCGAGCGAAAATTTCTCAGGACTGTCGCTGACTTTCTCGACAATGCGGTAATAATCCCCGCCGCCGCAGATAACATCGCCCTCCTGAATTTCGGCAGATGATGAGATCACCAGCAGTTCGGGCGAGGCGGAATAGCTCCTGCCGTATCTGCCGGGTATGTCGGCATGTGATGACCCGCTGCCGCTCACCTTGCAGCATATCTTGCCGCAGAGGTTGTAGGTCAATTCAATATTTGCCTTGTCAATGCCGCCGAAATCGTCAACACCATACCTCACGCACTCAAATCTCACCGACTGCCATTTCAGCGCGCGGCAAAGCTGACCGCCGCATCCGTCAAGCCTGCTCATCCGCGCACCTCCTCACAACAGGCGGCAATTCATCTGCGCGGTGAACGCACCTGCCGCCGCTCGGACGATACAGCTTTGCCATCCGCAGCCAATAAGCCTGCATATCCGGCAGAGTCGTGCCGTCGGACAGCCTGCATTCGCTGTTCTCCGCCAGCATTATACAGCCGGCATAAGCCGCCGCCTGAATGCTGCCGTATTGCTCCAGAAGTCTCAAAAGCCACTCCTCGTCATAGCCCTCGCCCGCACAGCCGCAGCCGTATTCGGGCGGCTTGAGCAGTAATCCCAGCGCGGCGGCATCCGCACTGTCAAATACCTTTTTTTCTTCCAAAAATCATCGCTCCCTGTCACAATATTTTCCGCACTGCGGCGGTCAGTTTTAATTTAAACCGCCGCAGCGCTCCGAAAATCAACCAATGTTGGTGATTTTGAAATGCTTCCACATCGGACCGTGGTCGAGACCCATCTGACCAAATATCTGATATTCGTCAGCCGCACCTGTCTTGGAAAGCGGCTCGCGGAAGAAACTGCCCTTGTCGGGAACATCCTGTTCCACAGGACGGATGCAGGAAATATCCGCGCCGATGATAGTGCCTGCGGGGACAAATCTGCTGAGCATCACCGAAAGCACACCGAAATCAGTCTCGATCTGCACGATATTCACACCGCCAACATTGCGTGTAGGCGGTGCGGAGAAGCCCCACTGACCCGCGTAGATCGAAGTAAGCTGCTGTTTGACCGAAGCACCGCAGAGCAGCACGGTGTCGCTGAAGGTCGCACCGGCAGCATAAGCCTGAGCCAGCGCGTCGTTCATAATGTCGGAAGTAAGCTGAGCATTAGCCGCGTCAACCACCGTGCCGCATGCATTGATAATGCCGCGTGTCTTATTGGCGGTGTCAGCGCTGTCAGAGAGCTGATAAACGCCGTTGATAAAGGTGTATTCCACGTCACGCGCAATTTTTTCGAGTGCACGGGCAGTCTGAAATTCCAGCTCGTAATTCTCGGCAGTGTCGGCAAGACAGCCTGTAACGCCGCTCAGACGACCCGAGTTTGAGAGTTTGGAATAAGTAAGGCTTATCTTCTCCTGGAAGATCTGCGTCACGTTGGTGTTTTGCGAGCGCACATATGCAATAGCATCCGGCGCGGTGAGCGCGGCATTCTCCGTTATCTCAGGCTGAGCCGCCGCCGCATGGGAATACTCAACACCTGTGGCGAACTGAAAATTGTCTGTCTTGACCGCCTTGTCCGCAATCAGATTGAGAAAGGGAGTCTCGGCGGGTGTAGATGAATAAAGCTGTCCCGCGTAATTCGGGAGATTGAATGTTGTACCTGTTCCTGTAATATTAGCCATAATTTTGTAATTCCTTTCGATTAAATAAATTTAGTATCGCAGTAAAATGTCTTGAGCAGATAGTTCACAAATAAACTATCTGAGTGAAATGCCCATTGCGGCTGCTTCGCTGATTATCGACACCGACAGGGCATTATTGCCCGCCGCTCTCGCCGAATTCAGGCGATTTTTCATCAAAGCCGCGCCGTCGTCCTTGCGGGCAAAATTTCCCATGCGTCCCGTGAAACTCGCCGATCCGCTGCGAGTATCCTCGACAAATGCGGGGATGCGGGAAATAATATCGGCAATTGCGGAATTCACCGCATTTGCGTCAACCTGACCATCGTCATTCACCGCAGAATTAATTTCTTCGGACGCAAGTTTGCGCACATCGTCGTAATGCTCGCTTCTCACGCCCATACTGACCATCGCATCCCTGACCGCGAAGTCAATTTCCTGTTCTCTGACTCTGCCCTGCAATTCGGCAATAGTCTGACGTGCGCTGTCCAGCTCTGCGGCAATAGCGGCCGCATTGTGCTGTGCGCGCGTGGATACTATCTCGTCAACCATAGCTGTGGCTTCCACGCAGCTTATCCCGCATTTCGTGAGATAATTGCGGACAATAGCGCGTTCGGCACGCTCCAGCTTCTGGTCGAGCAAGGCTTCCAAAGCCTCTCTGTCAAATTCCATAATTAAGTTCCCTCCTAGTTGTCAAAAATCTGCCATTTATTGCGGTAGCTTTCCGCCGAGCGCACACCCGCCTGAACCTCGCTCAGATCGAGCTTGCGCTCTTCCTCCTCATCCTCCATGATGGGATACAGATGCTCGCAGTAAATTCTGTAATGCTCGGGAATTTCGAGCAAATTGGGCATACATGCCTTGATAAGCTGAAATATCGTTCTGCACATCCACTTGAGCGCAGGCTCCCACACAGCCCAACGCTCCTCGCAGCGCTCGGTAAGCTCCCAATACAGTGCCTTCATGCTCTTGCCCGACTGCATAAGTCCCTGAAGCTGTTCGAGACTGAGATTCGGCACGCCGAGCAGCTCGTGCATATCCTCCTTAATGCGGTTGAGCGTGTGCTCGAAGCGCGCATCATAGCTGAATTTGGACTCAAGCAGTTCAAGGCTCGCCTGCTCGCCCGAATCCCCCGCCGCGGGATCGGTCACTAAATCCACCAACGCACCGGGGGCAAATTTCATGCTTTCGAGAGATTTGCCGTCAGCGTCGATAGCCACCCTCTGCGGAAACATATTGAATCTCAGCGCGTCGATGTCATCGGATTTGAGACGGTTGTAATGCTGCTGATTCGCCATTATCTCGGCAACATCGCTCTCGCCGCAAAGGTCGCCCGTCAGTCCGTCGTTGATGATAACGCGGCACGGGATGAAATCCAGACCCGTGTCGAGTTTTTCTCCCCCATCTATCAAATTGCCGTAGCCGTCATACGTTCCCTCGGTCACGAAGCAGTGACCGTCCTCCATCTCATATTTCTGCCGCCATACACGCTGATTGACCCTCTCAGGCTCGTCCACAGTTTGATAAAAGAAAATTATCTTGCTCAGCCTGTCCGCGTCCTCGTCATACGG
>JBGUUF010000133.1:0-9551 GCA_045133435.1 Acutalibacteraceae bacterium | reverse complement strand
GTCACATTGTCCTCGACCGTGATTCCCAACGGCTCGAACAAATTTTCCCTTGCAAAATCCAGCACAGACTGTCCCGTTGCCTTCACCAAAATTCCCGACAGAATATCAGGACCTATGAGGGGTGCATATCTGAATTCGCCTATCTGCCCTCTGCCGCCCAGTAGATCCAGCGCACTCTTAACCCAGTCAGGGCTTGTAAAATACTTGGTGTAGGGTGCGAATTTGTATTTATACGGTGCGGTCATGGTGAGCATATTTTCGAGCGTGACATTCTGTATCGTTTTCTCGCCCCTTTTTATTGTGTAATCAGGGAAAAATTCCAGCACTTTCTGCTCGACGCTCTTTATATATCCCTTGTCCATCGCAATGCCTATCAGCAGGGAGATAATGCTCTTTGTCACCGAATAGACGTGTATTCGGTTGTCGGCGGTGCAGCCGTTGAAATAATTTTCATACAGCAGCTTGCTGTCCTTCATCACGGTCATGCCTGCGATATTGCCGTAATCGCGGGTTGTTGTATTTTCCAGCTCTGTTATTTTTCGATTCATCTTACCTACTCCTTTATTTCCTCAATGCTTTCTTTTTCACGGGATAATAAACCTCTGTGACAAGCTCGCTCTCGTCCGCGACCTGCGACGGGTCGGTGACATACACCTCATACAGCGCACCGGTGCACTCGTAACCCTCTCTTTCTGCCCATTCACGCTGCTTGGCATACACGGAGGATAATTGTGAATACGAGCCGTGCACCACCGTTTTGAGACACAATCCCGGGCAGAAATCCCTCGTTCCTGTGGCATATTCCTTTACCGGCATCGCAAATTCTGTATCAAGTCCGAACGGCGTGTATTCCGAGCTGTAAAACAGCACCATCGGCGGCGCGGTGACAGTCAGCTTGTCCGCCTGGATCCTCCTAAACAGCCTGCCGAAGCAATTGCCGTATTCCTCGGCGAAATCCGGCTCGTGGACCATTTTGCGCACCGACAGCAGATACATCATCGGCACATCAACGAGCTGTATATCAATGTCGTCAAGGTACGACATTATCGACTTGCCTTGCTCCAAACTCGATATATCGCCGTTCAAATTTTCCAGCGTTTTCTGAAACTCCTGAAGCTGCCGCTGCATTTCCTTTTTCTTTTTCATCAGCGCGGCATACAGCTTTTCGTCCTGCAATTCCTCCGATTTGAGGATAGCTTTTATCTCCTCAAGCGAGAAGTTGTAAGATTTCAGGCGGTTGATGAACAGCATCGTTTCGAGCTGGTCGATGGAATAATATCTGTAGCCGTTTTCGGGATTGACCTCACTCGGCATGATAAGCCCGATTTCCGCGTAGTAACGAAGCGTCTTGGTGGACACCCTGCATATATTTGAAAATTCCCCGATAGACAGCATAACCGTTCCTCCTCTGCAATTTATATCTATATTTTACACCTTCCCCTAAGGGCAAAGTCAAGTATATTTGTTCGCGATCTGTCAAGGATAAGTTTGAATTGACACGAATTTAATTTTTTCATATACTATAATTATCTTATATCACGCAATCACGGAGGACAAGCCTATGTGTAAAATTCTGGTCGTGCTCACGGGGGGCACTATCGGCAGTGTGTGCAGCGAGGGCGTGCGCGGCATTGACGGCGATTCGCCCTACATCCTGCTTCGGGAATTCAGCCGCAGATGCCCCGAATACTCAGCCTGCGAATTCGAGGTCATCAACCCGTACAGCATACTCAGCGAAAATTTATCCTGTGAATGCTGGGAGAAGCTATATTCCGCGCTGTCCAAAATCGACACCTCGGCATACAGCGGGATCATAATCACCCACGGCTCGGACACGCTCGCTTACACCGCCGCTATCATCGGCTATCTTATGCGCGGCACACAATGCCCCATCGTATTCACTGCGGCTGACCGCCCTGTGGACGACCCCAAAAGCAACGCTATATGCAACTTCCGCTCGGCTGTGGAATTTATCCTAAACAGCGGTCTGCGCGGGGTATTCGTGGCATACCGCAGTTACTCGGTCAATGCAATACACCTCGCGACCCGTCTGTGCAGTGCCGACTGCTTTTTGGACGAATTCACGGCATACGGCGGCGAGATATTCGGCGAGACTAAAGAGGGCGAGTTCATCGCCTGCGAATCGCCGCTCAACCCATCGTTCGACGAACTCAACACAGCACTCTCCCCCATCGCTCCCGACGAGATCCATCTCAGCCGCAATGTAATGCTGCTGCATTCCTACCCCAACATGGACTACTCGGCGATCGAGCCTAACGGCTTTGCCGCTGTGATAAACTGCGGCTATCACTGCGCCACCGCCTGCAATTCCGGCGGCAGTCTGTCGCTGGCGAACTTCGCCGAAAGATGTGCGGCATGCGGCACCGACCTGTGGCTTGGTTCCTTCAAGAGCACCGAAGACGAGGTCTATGCCTCCAACGACGCACTGCTCAAGCTCGGTATCAAGCAGTTTTTCGACATGTCGTGGGAATCAGCCTACACCAAGGCGGTGCTCGCCTACAATCTGCCCAACACTGACGCGGCAGAATTCATGCGCCGCAACATATACTTCGAGCAGGTGGGCAGACCGCTCACCGACCGATGAATTGAGGTGGAAACTATATGGAAAAAACAGCCAAATCGGGGCTGAATTCAGCTCATCTGAAAATCTTCGCCGTCGTGTGCATGTTAATCGACCACATCGGCGCATTCCTGCTCGAATACACTGACGCGCTCTACCCCGTCTGCCGCTCTATAGGACGTCTGGCGTTCCCGATATTCTGCTGGCTCATCGTCGAGGGCGCGATACATACCCGTTCGACCGTCAAATACGCGGCGCGATTGGCGATATTCGCGCTGATAAGCACGCCGCCATACAATCTGGTGTACGGAGATCCGTGGTATTCGCTCAAGAAACTCAACGTATTTTTCACACTGCTTTTCGGACTGCTGGCGGTCGCCTCAATTCAAAAACTCGCGCCGATGATATTCCGCTCGCTCAATAAATTCAAGCTGTCCGAGAATAAAAATGCCTGCACTTTGCTGGGACTGCCGTTCTGCATCGCGCTGTATTTCGCGGCATACGCGCTCAATACCGATTATGGCGGATACGGCGTGGCGGCGATAGTGCTCTTTTACCTGCTCAAGGAGAATCAGCCTGCCGCGTGGATTTCATTTGCGCTGTTCACATTCATCAGCTACGATTTTGTATTTGTCGGCGCGTATGATTATGTTGAAATGAATCTTTATGACATAATTCAGCACTGCGTCTGGCAAGGTAATTATAATTTGCAGTTCGTCAATTCGCGGCAGGTCATCGCGTCGCTCGCCTGCATACCGATAGCCTTTTATACTGGGAAAAAGGGTAGTTCTGCGGCGAAATATTTCTTCTATGCATTCTATCCGATTCATCTGCTGTTGATTGGGATAATCTCAGCACTAAAGTAGACAGCGCTACAATGGGTTTCCAAAGGGGCAAGGCTCCTTTGGCGGGTCCAGGCCAGCGCCCTGGTAGGGGTGTGGGGGCAACGCCACCACAAAACCAAAGTGAAAGAAAACCAAAAATAGAAAAATAAGCAAAGCGAAGCGAAGCTTCGCAAAATAAAAAACTAACAATGAAAAATCGGAGATTTTTCGAGTGGACTATACGCATTTGACTTGGTATTTTCAGACATTTCCTACTGCAAACTATCGAACCTATTCTGTAAATTTCAGCTTTATCTGTGACATCCGCTCGAAAATCTTCGATTTTCATTGCTGGTTTTTATTGTGCGAAGCTGCGCTTCGCTATTTTCTTTCTTTTTTGGTTTATTTTTCACTTTAGTCCTGTAGGGGCTCTGCCCCCACGCCCCCGCAAGGGCCCTGCCCTTGACCCGCCAAGAGGGCTTGCCCCCTTGGATTCCCGATGTTGCGCAGTCCTTACGATACGCAACTCTATTCCTATTTATATAATTGTTGCAATTCTGCCGCAAACCCGCTATAATATCAATTAATGGAAATTAAAAAACAAAGGATGGTTCAAAAATATGGCAAAAATCGCACCCTCATTACTTTCCGCTGACTTCACTAAGCTGGGCGAGGAAGTTAAAGAAATAGAATCGGTCGGCACAGAGATTCTACACATCGACATTATGGACGGTCACTTCGTCCCTAACCTCACCTTCGGATACTCTATGGTCAAGGCTCTGCGCCCGATCTCCAATATGGTCTACGACGTTCATCTGATGATGACAAATCCCCTCAGCTACATAGAAAATTTCGCAAAGGCAGGCTCGGATATTATCACCGTCCACACCGAATGCGACGACGATATTGACCAATGCATCGACCTTATCCACAAATGCGGCGTGAAGGCAGGCTTGTCGGTCAAGCCAAAGACCTCGCCCGACGCGCTCTTCCCCTATCTCGACAAACTGGAGCATATTCTGGTAATGACGGTCGAGCCGGGTTTCGGCGGACAGTCGATGATGCCCGAGTGTCTCGACAAGATTGCCGTTATCAAGGCGGAATGCGCAAAACGCGGTCTTAACATCCCCGTAATGATAGACGGCGGCGTTAATGCAGAAAATGTGCAAACAGCCGCAAAGGCCGGGGCAGATATGATGGTCGCGGGCAATGCAGTATTCGGCGCAAAGGACAGAGCCGCTGCATTCAAGACTCTCAGCGAAGGCGCAAATATCTAATTAAAAAGTTCCGACAGTAATTGATTTAAAAATTACTGTCGGAACTTTCTGTTTTCACTAAAGTTATAAAATAACCGGATCTTTACATATTGTCCATTTGAGCAAACTGTCGGCGAAGCTCGTCGAGAGTGTCGTTTGAAATACGGTGTTGTTCCTGCTGTGCAGAGGGGTTAGCAGGTGCGGGAGCGGCATTCTGTGCGGAATAATCCTGCACAGGTTGCTCAACAGGTGCGGCGAAGGTCTGCGCTGTATCTGCCGCGTCGATCTCCTCATACATGTAATCAAAATCGTCCTCGAATTCGGGTTCGTCTGACTGCTGTGCAGCGATAGCCGCATATGTATATGCAAAGTCATTGTCGGGGGCAAAGCTGTCAGCCGCCACCGGTTCAGCCGTCTGTATCGGAGAATCATTGACTGTCTGAGCATTGTTATCGCCGTCGAATGAATATGTCGGCTGAATGTTCTCCTGCGCCTGCGGCATGGCGGCAGGTTCATCCGAAGCCGCCGCTTCAACAGCCGGCTCGGCTTTAGATTTCAACTCGCTTATTGCCATAACTACCATGCTGAGCACCGCCATGATTACCATGCACACGCCCATGACGATATGAGCGGAAACATAGTTGCCGCTGCCCACACGGTACTCCATGCGGACGGATATGATAATAAGCACAACAAATGCCGCGAATATGCCGAAAAATTCCTTGCGGAAAAGCTGCTTTTTCACGATTCGGCAGACAAGTATAACTATTATCACCAGCCAGCTCACGATACCGATGATCTGAGATGCTTTGATAAAATCGTTGTTGAAGAGATTGAGCGTGACGGTGCGCAAACTGTCCATTAGCACTTGGCTTAGACCGTGGAGCATGAGGAATACCAGCGCGACGTTGCCTTTAGTAAAGGTGCTGTTCTTTCGGGCATAGCTGAATAAAAACAGTCCTATGCAAGCCGCAAATATAACTGATTCCACGATACCGTCAAGGTAAAATACCGCCAGATAATCCAATCCGTCGATGTTGACCGTTAACTTGCCCGGCGACAATGCAAAACCCAGGTCATCGTTTGTAAAGCGTGTGGCAAATCTGCCCATCGCAATTATGCCTGCTCCTGCCGCCGCAACACAGTCGGCAAGCTCTCCGAACGATGTCTTAAAGAGCAGCGATGCAAGCAGTATCGCCGCGAGGATTCCCGCCATTGCGCCGTAAAGACCGTAGCCGCCTTGGTGCATTCCCGTGAATATGTAGCCGATGCCCAGTTCCCCAAGGTCCACCCTCGAAAGGCAGTATTGCAGGCGGGAGAAAACTAGGGCAAGCGGAGTGCCTATGCAGAACACCGTCAGAATTTCATTGACCGAACCCTTCTGAATTTTTCTGAGCAGGCAGGTCACACACAGCCCGACAAGGCAGGCGGCGGCAACTATAACTCCGAACCAGTCCAACGATAAACCTTCATAAATCAATGCTGTTCTGTTCATTATATTCCATCCTTAATTGTGTTTGATTCCGTTCCAATTCGGACATTACTGCTTGGCGGTGCCGAAATAAATTATATTATCCTGAGCGCGCTCGCCGTATTTTTCCTTGCTGCCGCTGTTGTATGCAATGGTATTGATGTGCTTGTTTTTGAAAAGCAGCGTGCCGGACTGTCCGCCGTCGAGGTTATATGCTGTAATACAGCCACGTGCAACCATTTCATCCGCAAGCGTAGGCATGTCCGCACCGACCTCGCCGACTGTGCAGAGCAGATAATGCAATTTGCCGATCTGACCTATGCAGGCGCGCGCCTGAAGGTGGTCTATCTCGCCCAGATTCTGCGACTTGAACTTGCTCGAGTTTGTGTTCTGACCGTCAACCACCAGCGCCGGTCCGAATGTGAAGGAGAACATGATGCTGTCGGTGAAGGTCTTGCCCTCATCGGCGACCTTTTTCTCAAAATCCACCGAATCATAGATGTGGAAATCGCCGTTGTAATCCACCACCAGCACGTCGTTGCTGCTATCCTTGGTGGATTTTTTGCTCATTACCAGTTCGCCGTACTGATAGATATATCCGTACTTTCTGTATGAATAGAAGTCCGACGACATGCCCACTATGCCGTTGCAGTTGTTGAATATGGTAGTGGGCGGGAGCTTGCCCGGCTTGATGGGGTCATTGCCTGCCCAGCCGCGGCGGAACTGCGACGGGTCGGATATCTGCACATCTGCAAAGGCGTATTCTGCGGTGCACTTTTTGCCGTTTATCTTCTTGGTCATGCGCTCTGTCCACGCAGTCACCGTGATGGTTTCATCTTTATATATGTATTTTTTTATGCCGTCCTCTACAGATTCGCTGTAATTAGCTTCGTCCGCCTTGGGCGCGGCACTTATGTCATACGGAAGTGAATATTTGCTCTCGACACCCGTCACCTCCGAAATGATGGTGTTCATGGATGTATTAAAATGCGCCGAAGCCTTGTTTTCGCCGAAGCCGTCAAGCTTGGTCTGATGCGACGGTGCTGTGACCAGATATGCCAATGAAGCCGACATCGCCACAGATACTATCGCCAGCGCCGCTGTAAGTCCCTTATTCTTCATTCGCAGTCACCTCACCTAAAATCGCTGTGCATAACTCATCGGTCACGATGATCTTCCACATGCCGTCCTGAAAATTCAGCTTGATCACGACCTCAACAGACTCCGACTCGGCTTGATCTGACACCGAGTTGAAAGCGTCTGTCGCCACCTTATTGACGACCTCCTTGTCGTCTAAGGGGAATTCCGTCAGATTGTTTTCCTTGACATAGCTGTTTCTTGCTTTATTATACGCTTCCGCCATAGCGGCCTTTATGCCGAACACGTCGGGAGCTGTCACCTTGACGATGCAACTTGCGTCCGAGCCGTTGACAGCGGGGGAACTGACCATCTCATAACTGAGTTGACTGAGGCGGGCGTCCAGCATGACATCCGCAAGCGCGTAGCCGGTCTGATTTTTTATCTCAAACGAAGCATTGTCGGCGAGATAGCGGTCACAATCGGCAAAATTCTTGCTCTTTACGCAGTCAAAAAATCCCGTCACGGAGGTTTCGGGGTCCTGACTGGTCTTGACATATGTGCCGAATTCACAGCCAACGGCGCAGAAAAGCACTGCCGCAGTCAGCACAGCCGAGATGATTCTCATAAATTTAAACTTCATAATCGCTCTCCTATTGATTTATTTACCATCTGATTTTATCGTTAAGCTCGCCCGAAGTGGTGCCGAGCAGATGATTCATCTTGTCATACACCGCGCGCTCAAAGTGGGTCGCGCTGTCAATATCCTCCGCCAGCAGTTCGCCGTATGGACCGCGGCGGTAATAATACGTCACCATATAACAGCCGTCGTTCAGCTCGGTGCGTATGCAGGTGACTTTTTTCGGATGCGCTTCGACGCTCTCCACATGCTTCACATGCACCTCCGCCGGATGAACCTCTGCTTTTTTGACGTTCACACGCTTGACTTGTCTCAAACGATCCCACCCTCTTTCAAACATATCATAAAATACTTTACCACAAACTCACAGCAATTTCAACCAAACTATATTAATTTTTGTTTTTTTGGATAAAACATCTTCACTTATAAAACCGTTGAGAAGCCAAAAAGGTTACACATTTTGATAAACTTTTTTTAATTCCGCGTTTTGCACAAAGTGCAGGCGATAAATATGTTCATTATCACCGCATGCTATTCTATTCCCTCGCTGTAAAGATATTTCCGCACATAGTCATCGCCGCTGCCCTTTACTACGGGGCATTTGTGGTGCTCGAGGAATTTAACTATCTCATAGGTGTCTATCCATATCTCGTTGGTGTTCTTCTGCGATTCTTCAAAAATAAGCTGCATGCCGAAATGCAGGTGCGGCACGCTCATGCCGTTGTAATCCTCATTCAGGGAATATCCCGTCATGCCCATGTAGCCGATAACGTCTCCCGCATACACTATCTCGCCTTCTTTCAGCTCCAGCGCATAGGGATGACCCTTGCGCAGATGTGCATAGTAATAATACCTGCGCCCGTCGAGACTTCGCAATCCGATGCGCCAGCCGCCGTACTGATTCCAACCAACGGCTTCCACCACGCAAGTCTCCACATTGATTATGGGCGTGCCGACATTGCCCATTAGGTCATGCCCCAGATGCTTGCGCTTGTAGCCGTAGGAACGGGAGTTGCCGAAGTCGTCGCAATGGCTGAATGTGTATCCGTATGCCACGGGAGAATACGCTTTCAGTCCATATTTAGTTTCGTATTCGGGCGTGCCGCCGAGCGAAGCCTCGGTCTGTATGGAATATTCCCCCACCATGCCGCCCAGCACAGCCTGATATGCGGTGCGGTAATAGCTGAAATATTTCATGTCGGCGGTTATTTGCTCAATGCTCTCACCTGCCTTGAGCCGCGACGCGAGCTGATCCATGTGACTGCGGCTGTATTTTTTGAAATCGCCGCCGTATCTCGCGCCGAGACAGGCAAGTAGGTCTATCCAGTCGATCTGATATTCCCCACCCTGACTTTCAACCTCGTAATTCAGTGCGTCCTCCATCGCCGCCGCTGTAACCTTGAAGTCCACCCATGAGAGGATATTGCCGCTCACCTGACGATTTATATTCGACATAGTAGATGCTATATTGAATAAGATAGCAAAGCATATCAAAAAGCATACTATCACCAATATGTGCTTTTTTCTTTTAAGATAATCCCACCGCAAAAAAATCCGCCTCCGTGCATATACATTGATTTTAATACCAATATATGCGCGTAGATGTATTTTTAGGAATGACTAGGCAACATCGGGTTTCCAAATGGGGACACAGCCATTCAAGGAATGGCTGTTAGCCTTTGGCGGGTCAAGGGCAGCGCCC
>JBGUUF010000132.1:0-1545 GCA_045133435.1 Acutalibacteraceae bacterium | reverse complement strand
CGTGCTGGCGGTGGCAATATTCGGCTTCGCGACCATCGTAGTCACACTGCTCATGGTGTACGGTCCGTCGGTATCCTCACTCGCGGCGGGATGCGGTGCGATAGGCGGCGTGCTCACTGCGGCTGTTATAGCATACATCATGAAGAGCATCATTTGGATAACCGGCACGGTTGACGAGGATTCCATCAGCCTGCTCTACACTGACAACGGCTTGAATCTCGACGTATCTTCCATTCTGTTTGCCGCAATAGTTATCGGCAGTTTGGGCGGAACTATCGACGTAAGTGTGTCTATCGCATCCTCACTGGAGGAGCTTAAAGAAAAAATGGGTGACAATATAACCGGCTGGGAGCTTGCGAGATCGGGTATGTCGATCGGTCGCAGCATAATGGGCGCTTCGCTCAATACCATGATTCTGGCATACGTCGGCAGTTCCTTCCAGCTTCTCATGCTCTTCATCGCCTACAACATGTCGCTCACCGACGTTATCAATCACGAGCTTATCGCACTGGAACTTCTGCGTTCGCTGGCGGGCTGCTTCGGTCTGCTTATGACCGTTCCGATAACCTCCCTTGTGTCCGCCTACTTCAACAGCAAGGGCAATATGGGACACTTGAATTTCCGCGAATTTTGGTTTGTGGACAAATCAATAAAGCTGTACAGCAAGGTAAACAAAATATGGAAAAATTCCCTGAACGAAGCCGCTGAGCGCGCCAAGTGCAAGGACGTAGATACCGAGCCGCCTGTGCAGAACTTATTTGAGCGCGCCAAGGAGCACTATGATGAGTTTGACACTGCGGAAGACGGCGCGGAAGAAGTCGAAGATGCTTCAGAGGATGGTGAGTAATCACATGGAAAGCTCGTCATTTTTCGCCATCCTGTCGCGGATGAAGTACATCGACCGCTGGGCTTTGATGCGAAACACCGAAAACGAAAATCTCAGCGAGCATTCACTCGATACCGCGATTCTCGCGCATGCTTTGGCTGTGATACGCAACAGGCGATTCGGCGGTAATGTTTCCCCCGAGCGTGCGGCGTTGCTGGCGATGTTCCACGACGTTCCCGAGGTCATCACAGGCGACATGCCGACCCCTGTAAAATATTTCAGCAGCGAGATCCGCAATGCATATGCCGAGGTCGAAGCCGCCGCCGAGCAGAGATTGATAGCCATGCTGCCCGAGGATATGCGTGAGGACTATGCCCCGCTGCTTTCTCACACGGATGAGGATGCGGAGTTGCTGCGAATAGTAAAATGCGCTGACAAATTGAGCGCGCTCATAAAGTGCATCGAAGAGGAAAAGGCGGGCAACGCTGAATTTTCGGCGGCTAGGGAGACTACCGAGCAGGCGATTCGAGAAATGAACCTGCCCGAGGGAATTGAATTTCTGGAGAAATTCATCCCGCCGTTTTCACTGCCGTTGGATAAACTGCAATAGCATAAAAAACAAGATCCTGCAATTGGTTTTGGTTGCAGGATCTTGTTTTTTACATGCAATTATTTATCCTTTGGAACATCATCCGCCAGCTTATATTTGGCTAAATCGG
>JBGUUF010000131.1:0-11831 GCA_045133435.1 Acutalibacteraceae bacterium | reverse complement strand
TCAACTTCATCGCGGATGTTTTCAAGGTTTCCGCCGCCGACAGACAGCAGAAAATCGAGGAATATGCAAACAAATTTGAGATAACCGCCTCGCTCGGCGACCTGATTTCCTCCTATTCCCACGGCATGAAACAAAAGCTGGCGATCATATCCGCACTTGTCCACACCCCAAAGCTGCTTATCCTCGACGAGCCGTTTGTAGGTCTCGACCCGAAAGCCGCAGTAATTCTTAAGGGCATTATGAAGGACATTTGCAGCAACGGCGGCGCTATCTTCTTCTCGACACATGTACTTGATGTCGCCGAAAAGCTGTGCAATAAAGTCGCCATTATCAAGGACGGCGTGCTGATAACATCCGGCAAAATGGACGAGATAGTTAAAGACGGACAATCTCTGGAATCCATCTTTATGGAGGTGGTTGACGATGCTCAGACAAATTAAAAATCTATCCAAAATCCAGCTCTGCAATTTATACGGATTCAACGTGCTCCGCCACACTAAGGACAAAAAAACTAAATTCAAAAGCATCGCACTCGGCTTTGTCTGGCTGCTGCTGATTCTTATGATCACGGCATACATCGGCGGATATTCCTACATGTTCATTCTCATAGGCATGAGCGACATCCTCCCCGCATTTCTCATCGCCCTGAGCAGTATGATCATTTTCTTCTTTGGCATCTTCAAGGCGGGCAGTGTTATTTTTCAGAAAAATTCGTATGACATCCTCTGCTCTCTGCCCGTGTCGCAGACCGCAATCGTAGTCAGCCGATTTATCCGCATGTATGTGGAAGATCTGCTGTTGACCTTAGTATTAATGCTTCCCGGGCTGGCAGTGTATGCCTGCTTTATCCCCACATCAATTTCATTTTACGCCATCGCCGCAATCGAAATATTGGCAATACCGCTGCTCCCGATTACGGCGGCGACCTTCATCGGGGCATTGGTCGGCGCGATTTCCTCCCGAATGAAACACAAAAATCTCGTGAGCACACTGCTGACGATTATCGTTGTGCTTGCGATGTTAATTGGTACAGCTCAGATCCCCTCAGTTGAGAGCGAATTTACTATGGAAATGCTGGCAGAGCTTTCAAACACGGTCGTCTCAATGCTCGGCAGTATATACCCGCCCGCAGTCGCGATGGGCGCGGCAATGATAAACGGCGATTTCGTTACCTGCCTAGCCTGCATGGGCGTATTTTTGGCGATATTCGTGGTCATGACAGCTATCCTTTCGTTGAGCTTCCACGCAATTTGCCGCGGACTTTTCAGCACCTCCGCAAAGCACAATTACCGCATGGAGACACTGAAAAAGAACTCGGTTTTGAGCACCCTTTACAAGAAGGAATTCAAGCGTTATTTCGCCTCGAGCATATATGTGACCAACACTATTATCGGTCCAATTATGGTGACTGCTTTGTCCGTGGCAATTTTAGTTATGGGCATTGATTATATCAATGAACTTGGGCTCCCGATAGACATCACGGGATTGCTCCCGTTCGTGCTGGCGGCAATATTGTGCCTTTCCACCACCACCTGCTGTTCAATATCAATGGAGGGCAAGGAATGGTGGATAGTAAAAAGCCTGCCGATAAAGACAAAAACCATTCTCGACAGCAAAATTCTGCTCAATCTCAGCGTCTTTGGACCATTTTATATCGTGTCGGAAATACTGCTGATAATCGCATTAAAGCCGTCGTTGCTTGACGCACTCTGGCTTATCGCGATACCCGCGATAATGTTGGTATTCGCATGCGTATTCGGCATCACGGTAAACCTCCACTTCCCTGTTTTCAACTGGGAGAATGAAACCGCAGTCGTAAAGCAAGGCATTTCCGTACTGCTCGGCATGTGCGGCTCACTCTTGACACTGATCAGCGCGGTTCCCGTAGTTTTGATCAAGGACGTATCGCCCGATTTAATCAAACTCGCAATTTGCGCGGTGTTCCTGATAATAACCGCTCTGCTTTACAAAAAGAACAACTCAACTGATTTGCAGAAGCTCGGATAAATCATACCAATTAAAATACCGCCGCACACCTCGATTCAAAAAGGTGTGCGGCGGTTGTTCTTGCCGTAAATTCACAGTAAATTTTAATACAAAGCCTTGATTAAACACATCGCGCGTGTTAAAATAACAGTATAATGAAGCTAAGGAGGTGCATTTGAAGTGTCTCAAGAAGAGATACCGGAAAGCAAATACAGGGAGATAATCGACAGCTTTTGCCTGATGGATGACGAATTTATGTCCAAATGCTTCGAGGATAACATAGAATGCACCGAACTGGTGCTTCACATCATACTTGGAAATGATGATTTAGAGGTGCAGAGCGTTCACGCACAGCATTCAATGAAAAATCTTCAGGGGCGTTCCATTCGCCTTGACGTGTATGCAACCGACAGATCGGGCAAAAAATACAACATCGAAATTCAGCGCTCGGACAAGGGTGCAGATGCAAGGCGCGCCAGATACAACAGCAGTCTCATCGACGCAAATATATTGGAAAGCGGCGAGGATTTCGACAGTCTCAGCGAAACATACGTTATTTTCATTACGGAAAATGATGTGCTGGGCGGCGGAAAGCCTATATACCACATCGAGCGCAAAATTGAAGAATTCGGCAATAAAATATTCGGTGACGGCTCGCATATAATATATGTGAATGCACAATGCAGGGATAACACGCCGCTCGGACTGCTTATGCAGGATTTTTCCTGCACAAGTCCCAATAGAATGAATTACGGTATACTAGCCGAACGTACACGTTATTTTAAAGAAGATAAGGAGGGATTTTCAACCATGAGCAGAATTATGGAAGAATTTTTGAAAAAAACTGCTGCTGAAGCAAAATGGGAATCCAACAGAGCTACAGCTCTTCGTATGCTAAAAATTGGAAAGCTATCATATGAGGAAATCGCAGAGTATTCAGGACTTTCTATCGACGAGGTCAAGGCTCTTGCTGACAAAACTCCCGCTTGAAATCACACAACTTAAATTAAAAATACCGCCGCACACCTCGATTCAAAAAGGTGTGCGGCGGTTCGTCTATTTCAGGAATTCCACTATCATATTTTGCTCGCTGTCTGTAAGTTTATTTGCATGCCCCCTGCCCTCAAGAAGGTATGTCATGCAATCGGGAATAATTTTATTCGCACGCGGAAGCACACGCTTTGCGGGGAACAGGCAGTCTTTTTCCGCCGCCATTACCAACGTCTGCGCAGTGCATTTTTTCATAAGCTTTTCACTTACATCACTCGGCATTCCTGCGTGAATCTTGGCATTATCTATGCTGCATTTTGCGGTTTCAAGCAAATCATCATCCAGATTTTCCTCAGTCACTGCCATCGGCATCACACAGCGTTTAAACCATTTTTCATTGTGGGTAATCCAATACATTATCATCGGAAACATCATACTCATGCTGTTAATCGCCGGCGCATTTTTTATACCTGACGGCACATACAGCACCGCTTTTTCAATTTTTTCCGGAACAGTACACATAGTCTTTGCCAGTACTCCCGCGCCGAATGACCCGCCAAAGCATCGCATTTTATCAAAGCCGAGTGCATTAATAACCTCTCCCGCCCATTTGCCGTAGTCATAATTTCCAGAAGACAGCACAGTTTCCGCGCTCTTGCCCGGATGTCCTATGGTATCCACGGCAAACACATGAAAATCCCTCATTAAAAAGCCGCAGGATAAAAGAGTGTAAGCCGTTGTCGAATTTCCCCCGTGAAATACCAGCAGCGGTGCGCCGCTGAGATTGCCTGTTTCAACTAAATGAGTGCGTCCAAAAGATGTTTCAACATACACGTCCTTGAATGGCACATCAATCCGCGCAAGCTGTCGGTCATACAAATCAAGCACCGCCTCTTTTGCCTTTTCGCTGCGATAAATTGACTTGCTCCTATTCCCCGCCGCGATGCATATGCCCAGCACGAGCGACATTGCGCCAATTATTATGAAGAATCCCCATATCAGATTCCAATACGGACTGTTCACATCATACATAAATTCAAGCAAATCCTCCCACGGCTGCCATTTCACTGAAATTGCCGCGAGGTCGAATATCACATATCCTCCGCCGAAAACATAAACCCAGCGCCACCAGTGATTTTGCCCGAGATTTTTAAGAAATACGACTATTCCCGCCACGCACAGCAACGCCATTATCCCGCTTATGCCGAAATATGTAAATCCCCGCTCGTAGTATGCCGACATCCAAAAGTTTCGGTATCCCTCACGGTCGAACAATCCCCATATTCTCGACATGTGCATCACGCCGAAAAATATAAACACAAGCGGCTCGAACCAATATATCTTAGACTTTTTCATCCCTAAACCCCCCCTTTTTTAAAGCTCTCCGTTCATTATCTGAATGACCAGTCCCCTGACCTGCACTCTGATTACATCCCAGAACATCTCACCCATTTCTGCCTTGTGGCTCATTTCGTAGAATATTCCGTGGAAAGCCGCTGATACCAGTGCTTCATTCTTTACAGCAATTCCAAGTGCTCTAAGCATTTTGGCAATGTCGCCTTGATCCTCGTTTAAATGCTGTTCAACTAAATCACGCGGCAGCTTGCGGAAAAGAATCTCCAATCCCCCGTCTGAGATTATATCGAATATACCCAGCTCGTCCCCCTTTTGATAAAAGGTCATGATGAAGTCGGTCAGCTTGTCCGTGTCAATTTCGTTTGCCATAGTGACAGCCTGCACATTCATTTCATTATGCATCGCCTTGTCGATTTCCTTCAATGCGTCAAACAGCGCAAGCTCTTTTGACTTGTAAAACAGATAAAATGTACCCTTTGGGATATTCACCCGCCTTACCAACTCATCAACCGTTGTCTTTTTTACACCATACTGCTGCATACAATTCATTGCTTCCTCCTTGATACGGCGGCGGATATACTCCCGCTCATCGTCATTGAATGTCTTTGGCATTTTAACTCACCTGAATCGTTTGACCAATTTTGCATTTTTAGTCATTATAATACAGCCGTATGATTTTGTCAAGATAAATTATTTCACAAACCGAAAAGCCGGCGGACTTCTCAGTCTGTCGGCTTTTTCGGTTTCGACTATGGAATTATTGGTTTATTTAAGGATAGGAATAGTTTTAATTACTCAACGTCCTGGAGAGCCGCGTAATCTTCTTCACCCGTGCGGACCTTTACGACCTTAGCTACATTGTAAACGAAGATCTTGCCGTCACCGATGTGACCTGTGTAGAGAGCCTTCTTGGCTGTCTCGATAACAGTGTCGATCGGAAGCTTGCTTACGACAACTTCAACCTGAACCTTGGGCAGAAGTGTTGCATCCATTTCAACACCTCTGTATCTCTCGCCGGCACCCTTCTGAATGCCGCAGCCCATGACCTGTGTAACTGTCATACCTGTTACGCCGATCTTGTTGAGAGCTTCCTTGAGAATCTCATATCTTGCCTGCTTTGCAATGATAACGACCTTGTACATACCTGTATCTGCATCAGCAGGTGCCTTTGCAACGGGAACTGCAACACTCTTCTGAGTCTCGGAAGCCTCATCATAGCTTGCAACGCCGAGGTCGGTATTTTCGTTAACTTCCATTATGCCGGTACCGGACATATCCATGATGCTGAAGCCGGAGTATGCAGATGCAAGACCGTGCTCCTTGCTGTCAAGACCCACGATTTCTTCCTCTTCGGAAACGCGGAGACCGATTGTAGCCTTGATAAGGAGGAATGCAATTGTAATAGTAACTGCTGTCCAAAGTGCGACTGAACCGATGCCTGTAAGCTCTGTGATAAGCAAGCTCGTGCCACCGCCATAGAACAAACCTGCGCAAGTATCGTTGCCGGGAACCGAAGTTGTAGCAAAGAGACCAACAGCGATAGTACCCCAGATACCGTTGAACATATGAACTGCAACAGCACCGACCGGGTCATCAACATGAAGAACATTGTCGAGGAACCATACACCGAAGATAACAAGAATACCTGCAACTGCACCGATTATTGCTGCGCCGCCTGCGTCAACAACATCGCAGCCTGCTGTGATAGCTACAAGACCTGCGAGGGAAGCATTCAAGCACATTGATACATCGGGCTTGCCGTAGATGATCCATGTTGCGAGCAAGCATACAACTGTTGCAACTGCCGGAGCAACTGTTGTGGTAAGGAAGATAGAAGCGAGCTGATCGCCGGAGGTTGCTGCTGCGCCGTTGAAGCCGTACCAGCCGAACCAGAGGATGAAGCAGCCGAGTGCACCGAGCGGGAGATTGTGACCCGGGAAAGCGTTGACCTTTGTGACCTTACCCTTTTCGTTTCTCGTAAACTTACCAATACGAGGACCGAGGATAGCAGCACCGATAAGAGCCGAGATACCGCCAACCATGTGAATAGCACAGGAACCTGCGAAATCGTGGAAACCCATTTGAGAGAGCCAGCCGCCGCCCCAAATCCAGTGTGCTTCGATCGGGTAGATAACTGCGGAAATTACTGCGGAATAAATGCAGTATGATGAGAACTTGGTTCTTTCTGCCATAGCGCCCGAAACGATAGTAGCTGTTGTTGCACAGAACACAAGGTTAAATACAAAGTTGCTCCAGTCAAACGACTGATATGCGCTGAATATGTCTAATGTCGGGATACCGACAATGCCCATGAAGTCTTCTCCGAGAAGAAGTCCAAAGCCGATAAGTATAAATACTACTGTACCTATACAAAAATCCATCAGGTTTTTCATGATGATATTGCCTGCATTCTTCGCTCTGGTAAAACCAGTCTCCACCATAGCAAAACCTGCCTGCATCCAGAAAACCAATGCAGCACCGATCAGGAACCATATGCTGAATACTTCGCCGCTTACGATTTCCGTGATGTTTGACAATTCCATAAACAACCGTCCTTTCTGCCTGACCGTTTGAGCGATCAGGACTCCTCAAAAATTTTTGTAAATTGCACTGCTGCAATCACTGTCAACATTCTAGCACCCTCACTTGCAAATTTATTGTAAAAAACGGACACAAATTACAAATGTGCTAAAAATATGCAATTTTTAATTTTCGGACTTGCATTTCTAAAATATGTCTGTTATAATTGTTGCATAAATTCGCAGGAAAGGGGATTCTGCCCGCCATGCTTCAAAGTTATGCTTCAGACAACACCTTCAAAATGAATCAGCCGTTTTTTAAAGACAGTGTATTCGATTACAATGAGTCGCAGACAGACCTGCCCTATCAGGCTGTTTTTTATGAATTCATCACCTCCTATTCGGGTGCCTCCGGCATATCCTGCGTTCCCAGCGGCTGCGTCGATATAATGTTTGTCACCGACATAGATGAGCCGTATATGATCTTTGTCGGCTCTCCCACCGAGATCAAAACGATCAAAAGCTACCCAAATTCCCGCTACTTCGGTGTGCGGCTCAAGCCGGGCATGTATCTTTCCTATCAGAACATACCTCTCCGCGACATCACTGACAACGAGATCGAGTTGAACTGCGGAACCGCACTGCTCAAAAACTTCTTTGCGAAACTCAAAAAATCACACTCATTTGAGCATCGCATAGAACTTTTTCAGCAGAACTTTGAGCCTGCCGCAGAAACCGGCTCTATCAGCGAGCTTACTCAGCAGATGCTCATCGACATCAACAGCACCAAGGGCGGCATCCACATAACAGAGCTGGCAGAAAAGCTGAATTATTCCGAGCGCCATCTTTCGCGGATATTTCAGGACGCTATGGGCATGTCGCCCAAGACCTTTTCCCGCATAGTGCGCTTTCAGAATGTCATCGAGACTATTCTCACCTCTTCTCAGCCGCACATGAGCGATTATTTCATGGACCTCGGCTATTCAGACCAGGCTCATTTCCAGCGCGAATTCAAGCAGTATGCAGGTATGACACCCAAAAACTTTATACAATATATGCACCACGGCTGAGTTTTTTGACAATCGCAGCGCAGTCATTGTGCCGGTCAGCCGCATTTCCCTTACCACAAATATTGTTAGAATTTCAAAAATAACGTGAAAATAATATAAATAATTGCACAAAGCTGTAGACAAATCGGAGTAAAACGTGTATAATTATTATCAAGCGCATATCTGTCAAATGTATATTTTTACATTTGGGCTTTAGATATTATTTGCAACCACATATTACGAAAGGCTTGATATTTACATGAAATTTATCAAAAAAGCGGCTGCCGCAATAGTCGCAGCTTCACTTGCATTCTCACTCTGCTCGTGCAGCGACCTCAGTTGGGCGGCAAAAATCGACGATGACACCACTGTTCCGATCGGCATGTACATCTACGCTATGGCCACCACCTACAGCACAGCCGTTTCCAACTACCAGCTCAGTTCCTACTCCGAGCTTTCGGAGCAGACCATTGAAGTATCCGGCTCTGACAAGAGTGCTGTCGATTATCTCGACGACGAAGCTAAAAAGACCATCAAATCCTATGTAGGCGCACTCCTTTTGTCAAAGGATATGGAAATTGAACTCACTGATGATGAAATCGAGTCTGCTGTTGCCAGTGCAGCCAGTGCTTACGAGACAAACGAGGCGGTTTATGAGACTGTCGGTGTTGCACAAAGCTCAGTAGAAGAATACTACAAGAGCACCGCTCTTAAGACAAAGGTATTTGACGCTAAGTACGGTGAAGACGGCACAGAGGCAATTTCCGACAAGGAACTCAAGACCTACTTCCAGGAAAATTACGCTACTATCAACTTCATTCAGCAGTATTTCTACAACGATGACGGCACAGCTATGAGCGAAGATCAGAAGGATGCCCTCATCAAGGAATACAAGAGCATTCAGAGCAAAGCCGAAAAGGGCAAGATAAAGTTCACCGACACATGCAAGAAATACTCCGACAACGCTACTAATTACAAGGGCGGTTACACCGATTCCCTCTCGAAGTTCGACCAGGATGATGAGGACGGTCAGAAGATCCTGTCGCTCAAGACAGGCGAGTTCACACTGCTCGTCACCGATTCCGCTATCGCTCTGATCCAGAAGGCGGCACTGGACAAGGACGGCTCCAAGTTCACAGAGAATAGAACCAATCTGCTGTACGATTACAAGTATGACGCATTCCTCAAGGAATTGATCACACTCAGCGAAAACGCTGACAACGTAAAGTTCAACGAGGACGCATTCAAGAAATTCTCCTCCGCAACACGCGATTTCAGCGAGCTTTCAACCTCCACATACAGCTATTGATCAATAAAATCAAACGTCCCTGCGGTCGGAAATTTCGGCGGCACGGACGTTTTGTTTATCAAAAACTCATGCACGGCGGGGTGATAATCGCATTCCCGCCGTCATAATATTAAAGAAACACAGAATAAGTCGATTCCACAGTAGGCGCCGACTTATTCAGCGTTTGCTTGACACCAATCAAAATTGAAAGGATGATTTTGTCATGTTTAAAGAAATCAACCCCACCGAGCTTAATTTCAACCCGTTTTCCGCTATCGGCAAGCAGTGGATGCTGGTCACTGCGGGCGACGGCAATGCCGCCAACACCATGACCGCAAGCTGGGGCGGCGCAGGCGTGCTCTGGAACAAGAACGTAGTCACCTGCTACATCCGTCCGCAGCGCTACACACGCGAATTTATGGACGCACAGGAATATTTTTCACTCAGCTTTCTGCCCGAACAGTACCGCAAGGAGCTGACCTATTGCGGCAGAGTGAGCGGTCGCGACGCTGATAAATTCGCGCAGACCGGTCTGACCCTCTGCAATGAATTCGATGCGCCTTGCATTGAACAGGCTGAAACCGTGCTTATCTGCAAAAAGCTTTATGTGGACGAAATCAAGCCCGCATGCATTCTCAACTCCGAAACCGACACGGCGAATTATCCCGACAAGGATTACCACATAGTTTACATCGCCGAGATCGTAAAGGCTCTGACAAAATAAAAAAATTAACGCCCCCAATCACAGCCAAAAGCAATTTAACTTGCTCTCGGAATGCGATTGGAGGCATTATTTTTATCCCCTAGTAATCAAGCACATATTCGACTGTATATCTATCCTTAAACCGTCAATCCGCATTACAATTGAAACACAAGTATAGACACATATAACTTGCTATTGGTTTTTCATGGAGTTTTTATGGTTTTCACGAATTACTATTGCCCACAAAAAAACAACACCTATAATTCCGAAGCCTAACCATAAACTATCACTTTTCAAAAAACTACCATCTGGCAATTTAGGAAATACAATAACCCCTATCGCAATACACAACGCACATATCGCTGTTCCTATCAAGGTAATTATACATCTGCGTTTCACCACTAAGTTTTTCTCAGCTTCTGCATAATCTGCTACTTTTAGTAAAGTTTCTTTTTCTTCTTTTTGCATAATCTCACTTTTCCTTTCACCATCAATGATTTCTTTAATATCAACTTCATAGTAATCAGCCAACTCAACTAAAATACTTAATTCCGGCATGGTATTACCATTTTCCCAACGCGATACACTTCTGGAAGATACACCAAATTTTTCCGCCAATTGTTCTTGCGTTAGTTCTTTTTCTTTGCGCAATTCTCTTAGAAAACTACCAATTTTAATCTGATCTATCATTTCATTTTCTCCTTTCGCCGTCTATTATAACTCAAAGAACAAAAGAAAAACACGTCACAAAGTGAGAAATAACGCATTTTCCAATAGACAATTATGTCTTGTCCTCGTTTAGTGAGCAATATGCATTTATACCGAACAACTTATCTCGTGTTCGTCTAGCGAGTGAACATATCTATAATCTACGGCTTTCAATTTTATTTGAAAATATTTTTTCTATGATAATCCATATATACTTTGTTTCTTTCAGTTAATTTAATTTTCATATCCGGAATTACATTCATAAAAACTCTATCTATCTGTGTCAATCTATCTGAAATCAAAATTTTTCCACTGTCATCAAAAGAAATAAAACCGCTGTCAAACAATGCATCGTGATTTGGACACAAAAGCAATCCGTTTTCAACATCAAGTTTCTCCTTATCAGAACTTTCTGACCAAGGTTTAATATGACTTGCTTTGAGTAATGCTGTATGTTGTACTTTACATAAGCAGCAATTATTATACCTCTGTAATAACTTTTCTCTGAATACACTTTGATTTACACGAACCTTGATGTACGCACGTCGTTCTTCTCCTTTGATTCCTAGAGTATCCAATTCCCCCTCTAAGCCTTTGACAATGTCTGTTTTCTCGTTTTGAGTTACTACTGCATCGGAAATAACCCGCAACAAATTCATACCAAAAGGAGTCGAAGTGTCGTACTTCTTGCCACTAACAATATTTTTATTCCAATCTGCAGGTTCTTCTATCCATTCCTCAAAGAAGAATGGATTCTTAAGAATAATACATCCTATTTCACTGCCAACGGACATACTATTTCTTTTTCTATAGCTAGTAATACTTTCTTTCATATCTTGTAATGAATCTGTTCCGTTCCCATTACCAAAGCGTTTCCAAGCCTCTGATAAATCCATTTTCTTATAACCGAAAAAGTACGCTCCCCCAACGATTTCACCTTTTTCGTTTCTCTGAACATTATTATGTAATTTGAACAGGAAGAGATCTCCTGGAGTTAAAGCCTTGAACTCTTTCTTTCCCGGAGTCCAAAAATTTATATATTCATTAAGAATATCTTCTTCGTGCTTTGCTTTTATAAATTCAAGCCATTTTGTATCTGTAATTCCAATATATATATAATTCGATTTTATGTGCAGTCCTTTAGTTGTGACAGAATTATTGTTTTTAAGAAGAGGTATGTTTTCTATATCCATTTTGACTGACACCTGTATACCTTTCTTTTCAAACGGCTG
>JBGUUF010000130.1:0-12929 GCA_045133435.1 Acutalibacteraceae bacterium | reverse complement strand
CTCGCCGAGATAGGCATAGCCGAGGGCAACGAGCTTATCGGCAAGCCTGTGCATATCATCCACGAAAAGTACAATGTTCATGTACTGGTCTGCGCCGTCAAAAGGGGAGACGAGGCGATAATCCCCAACGGCGACTTCATTATCAAAAAGGGCGACCGCATCAATGTCACCGCATCGCGCCCCGAATTGGTCAGCTTTATGAAGAAACTGGGACTTTACCGCAGCCGTACCCGACGTGTGCTCATAGCGGGCGGCGGCAAGGTGGGTTATTATCTGGCAAAACAGCTCATGGATTCGGGCTACAAGGTCAGAATAATAGAAAAGGATGAGGAGCGCGCGCTGGAATTGAGCGAGATATTGCCCAAAACCGACATTATATGCGGCGATGCCACCGACCAGGAACTTTTGACGGAGCAGGGCTTGTCGGAGCAGGATGCGTTCGTTGCACTTATGGGGCGTGACGAGGAGAATGCCATCATTTCGATGTATGCCGCCTCCAAAAACGTCAGCAAGGTAGTCACCAAGGCGAACAGAATATCCACCCATGTGCTCAATACCATCGGTCTGGAGAGCGTTATTTCCGCCAAAGACCTCGCCACCGACCTTATACTCAGCTACGTTCGTGCGCGGCATAACTCTCAGGGAACAGCGGTGCGCACGCTTTACCGCATAGTGGACAACCACGCCGAGGCGCTGGAATTCGGTGTGTCAAATGATTTTGAATATGTCGGTGTGAAGTTCCGCGACTTGAAGCTGAAAAAGAATCTTATCATCGCCTGTATCATCCGCAGAAATAAGATAATCTTCCCGCGCGGCGACGATAGCATGGAGGCGGGGGATACCGTTATTGTGGTGACGACACTGGGATGTCTGCGCACGCTTGATGATATTATTGCCTGATGTGCTGAGGGTTGAGAGAAAATTATGAATTATCAGATGTTAAGATATGTCATAGGACAGATACTCAAGGTTGAGGCGGCGCTCATGGGACTTCCGCTGTTGGTGTCGCTTTATTACAGGGATGAAGGACTGCTTCCGCTGCTTGCGATAATGCTGCCGCTTGGAATTCTGGGGTATATTCTCAGCGCGTTCAAGCCGAAAAAGCAGACGATATACGCCCGTGAAGGCTTCGTGATAGTCGCTCTGGCGTGGCTGTTGATGTCGGTTTTCGGCGCACTGCCGTTTGTGATAAGCGGCTGCATTCCGAATTTTATCGACGCGCTTTTTGAGACGGTGTCGGGATTCACAACCACGGGTTCAACGCTGTTGACTGACGTTGAAGCGCTCCCGAAGGGACTGCTCTTCTGGCGCAGTTTTACTCATTGGATAGGCGGCATGGGCGTGTTGGTCTTTGCGCTCGCGATACTTCCCGGTGGCAGTGCGCAGTCGATGCACATAATGCGCGCCGAGGTGCCGGGTCCGACAGTCGGCAAGCTGGTAGCAAAGACGCAGCTCACCGCGCGGATACTCTACGGCATTTACATGTTCCTCACCGCGCTGGAGGTCGTATTGCTCAGATTTACGGGGATGGATTGGTTCGACTGCATCGTGAATTCCTTTGCTACGGCGGGTACAGGTGGTTTCTCCGTGCTCAATTCGGGCATTGCGGGGTATAATAATGTATGGTCAGAAGTTGTTATCACTGCGTTTATGCTCTTATTCAGCATCAATTTCAACCTGTTTTACATGCTGCTGATGAGACAGTTTTCCGCAGTGCTCAAAAATACCGAGCTCAAGGTGTTTTTAGCCATTTATATCGTTGCCACACTGCTTATCACGGGAAATATAATTTCAATGTATAATTCATTTGCCGAAGCGTTCAGATATGCGGGCTTCACGGTGGCTTCCATAGCAAGCTCCACGGGTTTCGGAACGGCGGATTATACAACGTGGCCGGGATTTTCTCAGGCGATAATAATTTTGCTGATGTTCTGCGGCGCATGTGCCGGCTCCACAGGCGGCGGTTTGAAGGTCGCCCGCGTGATGATGCTCTGCAAGTCGGCGGTGAGTGAGGTGCGCCGCCAGCTCAATCCGAGACTTGTCTCCACCGTCAAGCTGGAGGGGCAGTTGGTGGACAGCGAACAGATACGCACGCAGGGGGCGTTTTTCGTGTGGTACATGCTGATAATACTGGTTTCCACGCTGGTGGTGTCTATTGACAACTTCGGGTTTGATGTGTCTTTCTCCGCTGCGCTCACATGCGTAAACAACATTGGGCCGGGACTGGGGAAAATAGGACCTTACGGCAATTTTTCGGAGTTCTCATGGCTTTCCAAGCTGGTGCTTACGGCGGATATGCTCATAGGGCGACTGGAAATTTTCCCCATATTGGTGGCTTTGATGCCGCGTACATGGAAAAAGGCTTGATAAGTAAAAACGACGAAATTTGAGCATAAAATTTGTTCAAGTTAACTGTAGAGGAAAATTTAAACGATAATATCGACTTAAAAACTAAGTTTTATTAGTAGAAAAAAATCACGCCGAAAACTGTGTTTTTTGCATTTATTCAATGAATTTTTATTGAATATAACCAAACATTTCCTTGAGATTATGACAGAATATTCAAAAAGTACGTCCGAAATTTTTTGGACGTACTTTTTTTGTTATCATCCAATTCAAAGCTTTGTAACATATGCCTAATTTGAGGTTATACATAATTTATATAAATTAATAGTTGACTGAGAATTTTTTAGTGCTATAATGTTAATGATAGCTGAATTGCGCCCAAATTCAAAACTCGTGACCAATATTACCTGAGATTAGGAGACCTGTCTATGTTAAAAAAAAGTGAATACCTGGTTATGTCCTTTTCATTTGTATTTATGCTTGCCATATTCCTTGTAATTTCAATTAATTACCTTACGGATTCGGCAGCCAGCAACAATGAATATACGGATAACTTCAACGCGTCCGCTCATACAGTTGACATGAGCAAGTACCCCACCGACTACGTCATCCTCAGCGGCGACGACAAGGTGATAAAAGAAAATGTAATAAGTGCCTTGAACTATGCCAAGAAGGGCAACGCGGCTTATGTTCAGGCAAACGATGTCCCCGCAGACGTTCTTGAAGGAGCTAAGGCAATCATCGTTACTACTGACAGCCTCACATCACTGGGCGATTTTGATGCGATAATGTCAAAGGTAAAAAACGGTACAAACATATTCTTTGCAGCGCTTCCTCAGGAGGGTTCTACATTATATGACCGCTACTGCAGTGCTATCGGCATCGTATCACGCCGCGGCTATGCAGAGATCGAAGGCTTCCAGGCGTTTGAGGGTCTGTATGCACAGGGCAAGATCATATGCTATGATTATCCGCTCGAGGTGGAGGATATCAGAGTTGACGCGACCTGCCGCAAGTATATATTTGAATATTCCGCTGACCCAAATGCAGCTCAGGATGAAATGGTGCCTCTGCTTTGGAGAACGGTTTACGGCAACGGTCAGATATGCGTGCTCAACGCTGACTTCATGGAGCATGCCTATTCAGTCGGTCTGTGCATCGCTGTATTGTGCAGCATGGAAACCGACTATGCGTATCCGATAGTAAATGCAAAGGTAAATTATATCGACAGCTTCCCGTTCCTCAGCTATGAAAACGGCGACAACATGCTCAGATTCTACAACCGTGATTCTCAGTCGTTTATCCGCGACCAGGCATGGCCGTCACTCGTTACCATGATGAACGACACCGATATTAAGTTTACCGGCTTGTATTACGCTTACATTACCGATGAGGGCTCAAATTCAAACCTCAATTCGGAGACTCTCTCATACTTCAAAAAGCAGTTCAGCAAATATGGATGTGAATTCGGTTTCGGTGGTTATCACCGCGACAGAACAAGTGATCAGAAATATGAAGAAGCTGCAATGAAAGCAAGCTATGATAACTTCAGATGGAATATGTCTTCCTACAATCTGGTTACTTATAAATATTCCAAGACGATAACTCAGGCTGTTCAGAATGATATGCTGAGCAAGCTCAAGGACATCGGCGTATATGTATCCAAGCTCGAAAGTGACGGCACATCTGCTTATGTAGCTCCGCTCTCGCTCTATGAGGATAACAACAACATAGTCAATATGCCTGTAATTTGCGAAGAGACTACAGTAAGCTATGAGGACTTCTGGAAGGCTTGCAATATGGCTTCCGGTATCGGACTTTCCACTCATTACTTTGATATGTACGACGTTATCACCAATAAGAGCGATTACGATTATGAATGGATGATCTATTCTCAGGAGCTTGCCAAGCAGTTCAACCTGCTCAGCAGAGGTACATCTTGGCTTGAGGCAAAGACATCCACTCAGGCGGGCTACTCTGCAAAGAGATACCTCTGCCTGATGCCTGAAATAGAATTCACAGATACAGAGCTCAACATCAAGTGCGAAAACTTTGATGACAAGGCAACCTTCGTGGTCAAGACAAGCAAGAAGCTCAAGCCCGACGAGGCTAACTATCTGGCTACAGAGATCAGCGACGGATTTTATATGGTCGAAGTGTATAAGGATGAGGTGACGATCCAGCTTATCGACACCGGCAGCCAGAAATACTTCTATTGATAAGCCAATTGACAATTAAGGAGGAAAATACTCGATGAAGGTTTGCGTAATTGCCGAGGGCAGCTATCCCTATACCTTTGGCGGCGTTTCCGCGTGGGTACAGATGCTCGTTCAGGGCAATCCGAATGTGGAGTTTTCCATACAAACTATAATAGCCGACCGTGCGGACGCAAGGGAATGTAAATTTGTCATTCCGAAGAACGTCGTGTCGATGCACGATATGTTTATGTCGGACGACGACGTTGTGCATAAGGTGCGCAAAAAGACCAAGCTCAGCGCACGCGAAAAGGATGCATTCAAATCGCTGCTGTACGGCAAGAATGTTGATTGGGTTACTATATTCAATTACTTTGAGCACAAGGATGTATCCATCAACGGCCTGCTTATGGGCAAGGATTTCTATGATATAGTGTCGGATTTCTATCACGACAAGTATTCTCAGACGGTTTTTGTTGACTTCCTCTGGAATACACGTTCGCTCTACCTGCTGCTCTTTAAGGTCCTCAAGACTCCGATGGAAGTCTGCGACCTTTACCACTGCGTTGCCACCGGTTACGCGGGCGTACTCGCCACCAAGGGCAAGGTGCTTTACAAAACGCCGCTCATCCTCAGCGAGCCCGGTATCTACACCCGTGAGCGTGAAGAGGAAATTATCAAGAGCAACTGGGCACAGGGCATATACAAGGATATATGGATCAACTACTTCTACTGCCTGTCCGACTGCGTATATCATTACGCAGACAGAATAACCTCGCTCTTTAAGGCGGCGCAGATGATCCAGCACGAGCTGGGCTGCGACCCCCGCAGAACGATGGTCATCCCCAACGGCGTAGAGGCAAGCGAATATGAAAATCTGCCGGGCAAGAAGGCAGGCGACGAGCACATCAACATCGGCGCTATGCTCCGTGTAACTCCTATTAAGGACGTTAAGACACTGCTCAGCGCATACAGCTTCGCCAAGGAAGAAGTTCCCGAGCTCAAGCTGTATATCATGGGTCCGACCGATGAAGACCCCGATTACTACAACGACTGCGTTGAGATGGTCAAGATAAACGACCTCAAGGATGTCGAATTTACCGGACGTATCAAGCCGGCAGATTATCTGGGCAGAATGGATATGCTCATCCTCACCAGTATCAGTGAAGGTCAGCCGATCGTTATGCTTGAGGCTATGGCAGTCGGTATTCCCTGCATAGCTACTCAGGTAGGCGACTGCGCCGGACTTATCCGCGGTGATAACGACGACATGGGCGACTGCGGCATCGTAACTCCTACTATGAATGTTACCCGCATAGCTCAGGCTATCATCACACTCGCAAAAAGCCCCGAGCTTCGCCAAAAGATGGGCGAGATAGGCAAAAAGCGAGTCAGAGAATATTACACCAAGGACGGCTGGCTGATAGAATACGCCAAGCTTTATAATCAACTTACAGCAGAACAAAAAACATCAGAACCAAAAAAATAATCTGAGGAAAGAGGCGTGTTATGGCTGGTATAGGTTTTGAATTAAAAAAGCTTATGGGCAAGGGCAACATTGTCAACATGTTGGCCGGCACAACATATGCCGTTATGGTTACAATCGGCCCGACCATTTTGCTTACGGGAACTCTCATGCTCATGTATGTGATCCTCCCTTACTCCACTTCGTCATTTGCTGACAGAGAATTCTTGTCAGCTACCATACTTTATGTATTTATATTCTCCATGATAGTCACATCCCCGCTTAACTCGGTCTTGTCGAGGTACGTCGCGGATAAGATATATCAGGAAAAGCTAACGGATATTATGCCTGCTATTCATGTGGGTCTGGTGGTCAACATTGTAGGTGCTTCGCTCCTTTCGATGATCATCGTATTCCGCGAGATCCAGGTCGGCATAGACCCGCTCTTTATATTCATGTCCTACTGGTTCTTCATGGTCATCAATATGTCGCTTTATCTGATGACATATGTCTCGGCCCTCAAGGACTACGGCAAGATCAGTATGGCTTACTTCATCGGCATTCTGGCAGCTTTGGTTTATGCGATACTCAGTGTATATCTTTTCCACAATGCAGTATCATACTCCATTCTCGGCTCGCTGGTGCTTGCATTCTCGATAATCGCAACTATGCTGTATGCTAACCTGAAGTCATACTTCAGACACTCCAGCAAGAACTACATGGAATCGCTCAAGTATTTCATGCGATTCAAACCCTTGTTTATTACAAACTTCTTCTACACACTTGGTTTGTATATCCACAACTTCGTTTACTGGACAACCGATTACGGTGTGTATATCGGCAATGTTTTCTGGACATCTCCGGAATACGACATGGCGACCTGCCTTGCACTTTTCACAAACATCTCCACTTTGGTTATATTTGTTGTCAAGGCTGAGACAGCCTTCTTCAGCTCTTATCAGGCATATCTCGAGGCGGTCAACGGCGGCGGCGGCGAGGATATTGAAATGGCTAAAAAGAGTATGTTCCGCACACTCAAGAGCGAACTTTTCTATATCATCCGCTTCCAGTTCGTTATCACCATCATCATCTTCATCCTTGCGATGATCTTCCTGCCGAACTTCGGCTTTGAGGGAACTATCCTCTCGATCTATCCCGCTCTGGCTGCTGCATACTTTGTAACCTTCATCATGTACTGCGAGATCATCTTCCTCTTCTACTTTGATGACGGCGTGGGTACAAGTATGGTCTCTATCGGCTTCTGCCTGGTTACACTGCTCGCAACCATAGTTACCACTCACTTTGACATTGTCTTTGCAGGTCTTGGTCTGTTCTGCGGCGCATTCGTCGGCTGGACTATCGGTTATGCAAGACTTCGCAGAGTTATCAACAAGCTCGACGAGCAGATATTCTGCCGCGGCGCTATTATCAGCACGACTTCGGCTGGCAGAATGTCCAAGAAGCGTATTGAGGAAGCTGACGAACAGCTCAGCTACTTCAAGATGAGCAAGGAAGAAAAGATTCGCTACGAAGCCGAGCAGCAGAAGCAGAGAATGTTCGCTGCTCAGAGAGAGCAGAAGCGCGATGAGCTTAAAAACATCGCCGAACAGTCAAAGAAAAAATAACTCACTTAAAATTTCGACATAGGAGGGCATACGGATGAACATAGTGATTACGGTCGATGACAATTATATTCGTCCCGCCCTCATCATGCTCGAGTCACTGTTTGAGCATAATGCCGATGTCCGCGTGTGGCTGCTTCATTCAAATGTATGTCAGCAGAATCTCGACCGACTTTCGGCTCATGTGGCTTCGCTCGGCGGGCAATTCAGTGACATCCGGGTGGACGGCGAGCTGTTTGCAGGCGCTCCGGTGAATAAATATTTCACCAAGGAGATGTACTATCGGCTGCTTATCCCAAAGCTGCTGCCTGACGGTGAGCAAAGGGCGCTGTATCTCGACCCCGACATCATCATACGTCAGCCTATCAGGGAGTTTTACGATTCCGATTTTGACGGCAAGATGATGATAGCGGTTCCGGATTATCTGGGCGACTCGTATTATCCCGAGCGCAAGCAGAATCTGGGACTCGGCGGCGAATATCATTACATCAACTCGGGCGTGATACTCTTCAACATCCCGCTGATGCGTGAAAATTTTGATTTGGACGACATGTTTTCGTTCCTTCAGAATTGCGGACTGACGCTGGAATTCCCCGATCAGGACCTGATAAATGTATATTTCAAGGATCAGATAAAATATGCTCCGAGGGAATACAACTTTACCACGGAATATGTGAGCACGGGGGATTTCGTGAAGTATGTGTTCAGTCCGAAATACCGACGCTCCGAGCGGGTGGCGATCGCTCATTACATGGGCAAATGCAAGCCGTGGAAACCTTCGTATTACTACAAGTATTACAAGATCTACAAGTCGCATCTCAAAAAATATCTCACGGCAGGAGAGAAATTCAAACTGCTGTTCAGACCGTTCCTCGTGGCCAAGGCGGTATTCAGTGCCGTGTGGCGCGTGATATTCGGCTGAGAGAGGGGGCTGATCTATGAGTATGAATATACTGGTGACAGTGTCACAGAACTATTGCCGCTACATGCTGGCGATGCTCAAGTCGCTGTTTAAGCACAACAAATGCAAAATAAACGTCTATCTTTTGTATTCGCGCATTGACGACAAGACTTTGAACAAGGCGCGCGATTTCATCGAAAAAAACGGCAACTGCTTTGAACCCATCAATGTGGGGGAGGATGTATTCAGCGATGCGCCGGTAAACATGCATTTCTCAAAGGAGATGTATTACCGCCTGCTTGCGAGCAGCGTGCTTCCCAAAAGCGTTGACAGGGTGCTCTATATGGACCCCGATATACTGATAAGAGGTTCGGTGGAGGAGTTTTACAATCTCCCGTTCGATGACAATATGCTCATAGCGATGTCCGACCCGCCTCAGATGAACGACCCGAAATGTCCCGATAACCGTCCGCATTGGCAGCGATTGGGCATAGAGGAGAATTCGGTGTATATCAACAGCGGGGTGCTGCTGATGAATCTCAGCCTTATGCGCGAGAGAAATTTCGACGTAAACAGCATTTTTGAGATAATCAATGAAAAAAGCAGCGAACTCATATATCCCGATCAGGATGCGATAAATGTCTACTTCCACGACAGCATGAAGATATGGAAAAATCTGTATAATTACAATCCCGGTCTGCTGGCAAATGAAGTGATAAAGTGGGGCCTGAGCAAAAAATACAGGCGCAGGGAAAACCCTATAATCGTTCACTTCATGGGACCTGTCAAGCCGTGGAGCATACATTACCGCAACAAATACTGCTTTGAATATCAGGAGATATACAAGGAGTTTGCTCCCGTGTGGTATCGGATGATATGCCCGTTCCGCCCGCTGGTGGCGGCTTGCGGATATGTCCTCACCGTGTTCTGCATGGTGTTTCACATCCACCGTCCCGGCAAGTGATCTCAAAAAATAAATCCCTTATGAGGGTTTATTATATAAAAAATTGGAGTTTTATTTTCAAAATATAACAAGGAAGGTTGTGGGTACAATTAAAGTTCTGATTGTAGGTTCATATGGTTTCTTTACCAATGCGTTGGTGCAGCGTCTCGCTAAGGAAGGCTGCGAAACTTATATGATAACAGGAAAAAATTCAAAAGCCAAAGGCAGAGGTCTGGCTAAGCATATCAACTACGACTTCGCTCTGGATGATTCGCTTATCCAGAACATCATCGACAGCATTAACCCTGACGCTATGGTATTCATGGGCGCACAGGACACATCATTCGCATGGAACAGCAATGCTGATGCGGCTGTCTACAACGCAGCAGTATCCAACGTGCTCACCTGTGCAAGCAATGCAGGCGTAAAGCATATGGTATATCTCTCGTCCACGGACGTTTACGGTATGGATTACGATACACCTATTTCCGAAAAGACAAAGCCGTCTCCGACATCTATCAGAGGTCTTACACTTCTTAACGGTGAGGGTCAGTGCAAGATTTACAACGACAACACAAACCTCAAGTCAGTCGTTCTCCGTCTGCCTATGGTTTACGGTCCGCAGGCCAATCCGGAGGAAGCTCAGAACTTTATGACACGCTGCTTCTTCTATGCAAAGATGGGCATTCCCTTTGAATGCGACCTCGACCTTGAGTACAAGACTATCTTTATCGGCGACGCTGTAGACGCTGTTTACAGAGCTATAGCCAATACTTCCATCCCCAAGGGCACATACAACGTCGAAGGCAACAGCTATGTTTCCAACCGCGAGGTCATCAAGGTGGTTGAAAAGATCACAAACAAGAAGCTCAATGTTGTTGACCACAAATCAGCGGGTAAGGGCTGCACATGTAACCCTGTGGGTACTCTCTACGAAAAGGCCTCTGAATACAAGCCGATCGTCTCGCTGGAGAGCGGTATGGAAAAGACCTACAAGTGGGTCAACAGCAACTTCGGCGCTATGCGCGAGATATTTGAGACTAAGAAGAAGAAAAAGGACAATGCAAACTGGGAAGAAAGCAAAAAGCGCATGAAGAACATCGCAAAGGGTCTTCTTTCCTACATCGAAAGCATCGTCCTCTGCGCGCTGGCATGTTTTGGCACATATCTCGCCAGTGAATACACTATCCTCAGCGGTATTGATTTCTTCGTTATTTACATCATCATCATGTCGGTCGTTTACACTGTCACACACTCCTACATCTCCATCTTCCTGTCGTCGATCATGTATGTGGTCATGAAGATGGTAATAGGTCTTGAGTTCGCCGACATTATCATGGACTACGGTACGCTGGTCCGCATACTCTTCTACTTCCTTGTAGGTATCCTCGTCGGCTACAGCAAGGACAGACTCAAGCTTAGAAATGTTGAGCTTATGGAAGAAAAGGCTGCTCAGCAGGAAGAACTCGAAAGAATTTACGATATTTCCGAGCGCCACATCCAGATCAAGAAGATGTTTGAAGAGCGTCTTATCAACTACGACAACTCTATCGCCAAGGTTTACTCCATCGTCTCTCAGCTCGACCTGCTCGATCCCGAAAAGATCGTAAGCTCGGCTCTGGACGTTATCATGCAGATCATGGGCGTAAATGACATTGCTATTTATGTAAAGAGCAATGAGGGTCTGTATCGTATGACCGGCTGCTCGTCAAGACGTGCTCAGAAGATGAAGAACATCATCAACCTCGAGGAATACGATGCTCTCGAAGGCGTGCTGCTGGAGGACAGAATCTTTGTCAACCGCACACTCGACGCAAACCTTCCCTCAATGGTCGCTCCGGTCTTCTCCGATCAGAATATGATCTACATGATCATGCTCTTTAACATGGACTTCGACAAGATGACACTTTATCAGGAAAATCTTTTCTCCGTCCTCTCCAAGATCATCGCTTCCAGCTTCGAGAAGGCTTATCGTTATCAGAACGATACAAAGGATTCACGTTATGTTCCCGGCACAAACATCCTGCTTGGCAATGCATTTACAGAAATCGTCAAGACAAGACTCAATGGCGCGGGCACAAACATCGCCGACTTCGCAGTGCTCAAGGCTCCTGTTGAGCGCACTCAGATCATGGAAAAGGGTGCACAGCTTGCCGGCATTCTCCGCGACAACGACTATGTAGGTATGGATGAAAACGATCCCAACGCACTTCTGCTCCTGCTCAACAATACGAGCGAAAAGGATCTGCCATTCGTCTACAAGAAAATCGCACGTATTGATTTAACGGCTGAGGTGGTGTCACTCGATGAATATAGGATTTAATTTACCGCAGATCATCCAGAATTTTCACTTTACCACAAACATGGCCAATGAGAATTTCATCTATCAGATCATATTGGTAAATACAGTTCTTGTTCTGGCATATTTCATATTGTTCACCCTTCTGGGTCAGTTCCGACCGGCTCTCTGTAAGTCAATAGTCATGCTCCTGATTCCGCCTTTCGGCGTGATATGCTTCTTTATCAATTTCGTTATCTCTCTGTTTGACCGCAAATCCGACATCGACTACCTCGAACTTACGTTCAGCAAGGAGAAAAAGGAATTTGCCAAGCAGACCGACTATGAAACTGAAAAGGAATTCGTTCCGCTCGAAGAAGCGCTCATCATTTCGGATGTTCAGGACAAACGCCGCGCACTGCTCAACGTGCTCAAGGCGGACGTAAGAAACAATATGAAGTCGCTGGTAAAGGCTCTGGATAACGAAGACTCCGAAACAGCTCACTACGCCGCATCCGCTCTCATGGATGTGCTCCAGCAGTATTCCAAAAAGCTCTCCGTTCTCGCGGTCAAGTATAAGGAAAATCCCGAGGACAGCGAGATAAATGTGGAATATGCAAACACCACATTTGAGTATATCAGCAGCGGTGTTTTGGGTGAGATCGAAGTCAAGAAATACGCACACCTTTACATTGAGCTTATCGCAAATCTCAACAAGTATCACCCCGATCTTATCGACACCGAGCAGTACAAGAATATAGTTGACTGCCTGGTTATCGTGGGCAAATACGACGAAGCTGACCAGTGGGCCAACCTCTCCATCGAGAGACAGCCCAACATGGAGCAGTCATATCTCAACTCGCTCAACGTAAAATACAAGACCGAGCAGTGGGATGAATTTAAAGATGTTATGCAGAAGATGATTAAATCCGGCGTACAGCTTTCCGAAAAAGGCATAGGCATCATTCGATTCTGGAACCGCAAATAAATCATCAATACGCTGCTTCGCCGATTGAGCTGTCTGAATAAGGCAGGCTCGATCGGCTGAGCGGCATAATTAAATTTAAAGCAGGAGGAGGAGAATGATGTTACCTATTTCGGACGCACTCGCCAATCTGTCTAACCTGCCGTTGATCTCAAACCTGTTGTCGGGAGATTTCTTTACCTCCACCGTAATGA
>JBGUUF010000129.1:0-1144 GCA_045133435.1 Acutalibacteraceae bacterium | reverse complement strand
CAGAAGATGATGGAGGTCGATGCAAAGAAGCGCATTATCCAGTCGATCGTATGCGGCGCGCTGATAGGCTTTATCTGCGGATTTATCGGCGCGGGCGGCGGCATGATGATGCTGTTGATACTCACAACGGTCATGAGCTACGAGCTGAAAACTGCGGTGGGGACAAGCGTTTTTATTATGACATTCACGGCGCTGACGGGTGCGGTAAGTCATTTTGCAATCGGCGGCGCGCCCGATGTGCTGAGCCTGATCTTCTGTGTGGCATCGACACTGCTCTGGGCGAGAATTGCCGCAGTGTTCGCCAATAAAGCCAAGCCGGAAACGCTCAATCGCGCCACGGGCGTGGTCTTGCTGATACTCGGCGTGGTGATTTTAGGCGTGAATTTTATCGCGAAGTGAGCGCGCGAAAAAAATAATGAAAGGGTGAACGACAGGAAATATGTTTGCCAGACTTAACAGTTTAGGATATTTTGGAATAGACGCTTATGGCGTGAAGGTTGAGGCGGATATTGACCAGCATTTCCCGGGATTCGACGTTGTGGGACTTCCCGATGCTTCGGTCAAGGAATCCCGCGACCGCGTGAGAGCCGCCATGCGCAACTGCGGCTTTGAATTTCCGCAGGCGAAAATTACGATAAATCTCGCTCCTGCCGACATCCGCAAGGAAGGTCCGATGTACGACCTGCCTATCCTCATGGTGCTGCTCTGCGCCAGCCGTCAAATCGACGGTGTGCCCGAGGACAGCGCATTTATCGGCGAATTGTCGTTGACGGGAGAAGTCAGAGCGGTGCGCGGCGTGCTGTCAATGGTCATCAAGGCGCGTGACCTCGGCTATTCTGCGGTTTTCATTCCAAAAGCAAATGCCGCTGAGGCTTCGGTGGTCAACGGAATTGATGTGTACGCGGTGGAAAATATCACTGAAATCATCGAGCATGTGTCGGGACGAGCTGAAATACCCCCGCTGAATGCAGAGGATTTTCCCGACGATTCGGTGAATATGCATTACCCCGATTTTGCCGATGTCCGCGGTCAGAGTGCACCGAAGCGTGCCTTGGAAGTTGCGGCAGCGGGCGGTCATAATGTACTGCTGATAGGTCCACCCGGTTCGGGCAAGAGCATGTTGGCAAAGCGTCTGCCGTCGATT
>JBGUUF010000128.1:0-1761 GCA_045133435.1 Acutalibacteraceae bacterium | reverse complement strand
GCATTTCACAGGAACTGGGCTATCTCGACGTTCCCGAGGGGCTGATGATAGACATTTCCATGCTCAACCGCTATCCCAAAAACAAGGTCGTGCTTATCACCACAGGCAGTCAGGGCGAGCCGATGAGCGCGCTCACCCGCATGGCATTTTCCGACCACAGACAGGTGGAAATAGGTCCTGACGATTTTATAATAATATCGGCAAATCCCATCCCCGGCAACGAAAAGAACGTCGGTAACGTGGTAAACGAGCTGCTCAAGCACAAATGCGAGGTCGTTTATGAAAAGATGTACGATGTTCACGTTTCGGGTCACGCTTGCCAGGAAGAACTCAAGCTCATGCTCGGACTTGTCAAGCCGAAATACTTTATCCCCGTCCACGGCGAGCAGAAGCATCTGCTCAAGCAGGCAAGTCTCGCCCGCGCAGTGGGAATTCCCGATGAAAATGTATGCATAGCAGATTTGGGCGACTGCGTGGAGGTCTGCGACGAACACATCAAGAAGATCGGTTCAGTGCCGAGCGGAAAGCTGTTGGTTGACGGTCTTGGAGTCGGCGATGTCGGTAGCGTTGTCCTGCGCGACAGAAAGCATCTGGGACAGGACGGTCTGATAATCGTGGTCATGGCGATAAGCTCGGATGAAGGCATTACCGTTTCGGGTCCCGATATAGTTTCCCGCGGATTTGTTTATGTTCGCGATGCGGAACCGCTGCTCGACGAGGCGAGAAAGATCGCCGCAGATGCGCTGGAGGACTGCTACAGCGAGGGCATACGCGAATGGGGACTTATCAAGAGCCGCGTCCGCGATGACTTGTCCAAGTTCATCTATGAGCGCACCAAGCGCAGCCCGATGATTCTGCCGATAATAATGGAAGTATGATCTCGTTTTCGGCAATAAAGTTTTGTTTGGGGTGATTTCGATGAAAAACAGAAAATATTGGCTGCTGGCGCCTTTGTCATATGTTAATGTATGCATAATCGCAGTGTTGGTCATACTCATTTTCGTTATGTCAAAGAGCCTTGCACTGAAAATTGTTGGTTTAATAATCGGAGCGGGAGCAATCGCCTTTTCGCTTTTCATGTCAAACATGGTCAAGGGAAACATCCGCACCTACATTTCGGAGGTATCTCAGTCGCTGGATACCACCGATAAGGATGCCCTGAACAATATCCCTGTGCCCGCTGTCACTGTGTCCTGTCAAGGCGAGATCGTGTGGTATAACGAATCCTTCCGCGAACTGATCCTGCTTGGAGCAGACGCTCAGGGAGTCAAGTTGCCGCGCGTATTCAAGGGCTTTGACGAGACGTGGCTCACGTCAGGGAACAGTTTTGAGATAAAAAAAGAAAAGAAAGTTTATACTGTGTCGGTCAGTCGGCTGGAGATAGAGGAAACCGAGCAGTTTGTCCTGTACTTTAACGATATAACTAGCTTGAAAAAGATCGAAAACGATTACAATATAAGCCGCCCCGCTGTGATCCTGGTCGTGTTTGACAACGAGGAAGAAATGCTCAAGGTGCGCGAAAACGAGCGCGTTCGAGTAGTTTCAGCTGTCGAATCGCTGATAGGCAAGTGGGTGGAGGATTATAACTGCATTTCCAGAATAAACGCCCGTGACCGCAGCTTCATAATGATCGAGGAGCAGTATCTGCAAAAGATAATTTCGTCGAGATTTTCGGTGCTCACCGATGCGCGCAAAATAATCATCGAGGGCGGCAACCCCGTTACCCTGTCGATTGGAGTGGGACGCGGCGGTGCTAATTTC
>JBGUUF010000127.1:0-3381 GCA_045133435.1 Acutalibacteraceae bacterium | reverse complement strand
CTCGCCCAGCTCGCGCGCATCGGTGAATACACCAGCGATAGCGGAAACTGCGGCAGTTTCGGGCGATACCAGATAAATCTGACCGTCGGCTGTGCCTGAACGACCCTCAAAGTTTCTGTTGAAGGTACGGAGCGAAATGCCATTGGAGTTCGGGGACTGACCCATGCCGATGCAGGGACCGCATGCACATTCGAGGATTCTCGCGCCGGATGCGATGATGTCGGCGAGAGCGCCGTTTGCAGCGAGCATGTTGTAAACCTGCTTAGAGCCGGGAGCGATACCGAGGCTGACGTCAGGATGAACAGTCTTGCCTTTGAGGATGTGAGCTACTCTCATGAGGTCGAGGTAGCTGGAGTTTGTACATGAACCGATGAGAACCTGGTCGATCTTCTGACCCTTGAGCTCGTCAATAGTCTTGATATTGTCGGGCATGTGGGGAGCAGCAGCCATCGGACCCAGCTCGCTGAGGTTGATCTCAAGAACCTCGTCGTAAACTGCATCCTCATCAGCCTTGAGCTCTACCCAGTCGGATTCACGACCCTGAGCCTTGAGGAATGCCTTTGTAATTTCATCGGACGGGAAAATTGATGTAGTTGCGCCCAGCTCTGCGCCCATGTTTGTGATAGTAGCACGCTCGGGAACGGAAAGTGTCTTAACGCCTTCTCCGCCGTACTCGATGATCTTGCCCACGCCGCCCTTGACGGACATTCTGCGGAGAACTTCAAGGATGATATCCTTAGCAGCAACCCACGGAGAGAGCTTGCCTGTGAGATTGATCCTCACCATTTTGGGCATTGTGATGTAATATGTGCCGCCGCCCATTGCGACAGCAACGTCAAGTCCGCCCGCGCCCATTGCGAGCATGCCGATACCGCCGCCTGTGGGGGTATGGCTGTCGGAGCCGATGAGAGTCTTGCCCGGAATGCCGAAGCGCTCCAGATGTACCTGATGGCAGATACCGTTGCCGGGACGAGAGAAGTAAATGCCGTGCTTTTTGGCAACGCTCTGTATAAATCTATGGTCGTCTGCATTCTCGAAGCCTGTCTGAAGTGTGTTGTGGTCGATGTAAGCCACCGAGCGTTCTGTCTTTACGCGCGGAACACCCATTGCTTCAAATTCGAGATAAGCCATAGTGCCTGTTGCGTCCTGTGTCAGAGTCTGGTCGATCCTCAAACCGATGTCAGTGCCCTGAATCATCTCACCCTCTACCAGATGAGCCTTGATAATCTTTGCGGCGATTGTATCACCCATTAGAAACACCCCTTGTATTTAGTGTATTGAATATATTATCTACCATTTCGGCTCATTTGTCAATAATTTAACATAATTTTTATCTTTGTTAAATTCGGAAATAAGTCCGATTTATGCTATACTTTTCAAAAAACATATAATTAACACAAAAACTTCTATGAGTCAATCAAAAAATAAACAAAAGGGATTTTTATAAACATACATAGGATTTACGAATAATAATTGTGAATTACTCATTGTTAATTATTTGAACTAAGTTTACATATTTGTAATAAAGCAACTGCAAAACTGTGAGATAATAAGAGACAGATAATGCGGTGATTTCTTTGAATTAAATTGCCGCCTAAGGGAGCATCGTCGTGTTTGGCTATATCCGTATTTGTAAACCGCAAATGAGAATATGCGAATATGAGGTCTATCAGTCGGTCTACTGCACTCTTTGCCGCAATCTGGGCAAAAAGCTGGGACTGCCCTCCCGACTTATGCTGAATTACGACTACACCTTTCTCACGATGGTAATGATCGCTTTGAGCGGGCAGAAATCGTCATTCGTGCAGGGTCGCTGCACCTTTAATCCTACCAAAAAATGCGGCAGATGCACCACCCATGACGAAGCGTTTGAATACACCGCCGCGCTGACTGCGATAATGTTTTATCACAAGCTGCGTGACAACATCCGCGATTCGTCGGGCGGTAAGAAATTGATTTGGAAGACGCTCATGCCGTATGCAAACCATGTGAGGAAAAAAGCGGCAAAGTTCTATCCCGATGACGACGCGCTGGTCAACGATTACATAGACCGTCAGTTTGCGGCTGAGAGCAAGGCACTTGAAACAGGCGAAATTATAATCGACGAGCTTTGCGAACCCACTGCCCACGCGATTTCGGCAATCGCCGCCAAATTATCCTCCGAACCGAATAATCAGACGATTCTGAAGCATTTCGGATACTTTTTGGGGCGGTGGATATACCTTATTGACGCGCTGGACGATCTCAGCGAGGATATTGAGGACGGCTCGTTCAACCCGCTGGTGATGATGTATTCACTGACGGCGGAGGATGCCCTGAATAAATCAGAAAATTATGAGAATGCGAGGTGCTTCGGCAACGACAGTCTGAATTTGTCGATATCCGAAGCGATAAAATACTATGAGCTGCTTGACTTCGGCGAATTCAAGCCGATTCTCGACAACATTATGTATCAAGGGATTTCAGGCGCTCAAAAAGCCGCTTTGTTTGCACAGCGCGGAAAAAGCAAAAAGGAGTTGAAGAAAAGATGACAGATCCTTATTCAGTGCTCGGCGTGTCGCCGACTGCCTCTGACGATGAGGTTAAAACTGCATATCGAAATCTTGCAAAGAAGTATCATCCCGACAATTATTCCGGTGCGCCGGATGTGGCTGAATTGGCGGCCGAAAAAATGACCGAGATCAACGAGGCATACGACACGATAGTCAACCAAAGGAAAAACGGAACATCCTCCGGCTCATATAACGCTTCTTCCTCCTCCGGCTATAATTACGGATACAACGGCGGCGGAACATATTCCGGCTCTCAGCATACAGATTTCGCCGATGTGCGCAATTTGCTGAGCGCGGGCAGAGTTACCGATGCCGAGATGGTGCTTGACGGCGTTCCTGCGGGGCGCAGAAATGCCGAGTGGTATTTCCTCAAGGGAACTGTGCTTTATCGCAGAGGCTGGATAGATCAGGCTTATGCGTATTTTGAGACGGCGGTAAAGAGCTCGCCGAACAACGCGGAATATCAGGCGGCATACAATCAGATCTCACAGCAGCGCAGCGGTCGCAGCGGAGGTTATCAGTACAATCCTCGAAGCAGTTCGTCATGCGGCGACGGATGCGGTCCATGCTCCACCTGCGTTGGTCTTATCTGCGCGGATTCCTGTTGCGAATGCTGCGGCGGCGACTTGATAAGCTGTATATAACGGTTCAGGCGGCGGATGCTGTCGGTGGTTTGAGAAGGCGTTTTTAATGAATTCAGCAAAAAAATCTTCAAAGGTAGCTCTTTGCGGCATATTGACGGCATTGAGCGTTGTGACTATGATAATATTGGGCATGTTCGGCGTTTTGACCTATGCCGCTCCAATGATTGCGGGCGGACTGCTGATAG
>JBGUUF010000126.1:0-2365 GCA_045133435.1 Acutalibacteraceae bacterium | reverse complement strand
TAAGCAATGAGAGTTTTCAGGCCATAAAGACTCAGCACGACAGACTGGCCGAAAAGCAGTAAATCCAGCGAATTGGCTGTCTGTAATTGTTGCAGACAGCCGATTTTTGTAAAATTTTTTAGGAGGAATCAATATGCGCGCAGTGATTCAGCGTGTTAAATATGCCTCCGTTACGATAAACGGAGCGGTCAAAAGTAAAATCGAACAGGGATTTTTGATACTGTTCGGCGCAGGCGAGGGCGATAACAAGGAGGACGCGGAGCTTTTGGCGAAAAAGACAGCGGGCATGCGGATATTCTGCGACGAGAACGACAAGATGAATCTGTCGCTAGCAGATATCGGCGGCTCGGTGATAGTGGTGTCGCAGTTCACGCTGTATGCAGACTGCCGCCGCGGCAACCGCCCCAGCTTCACCAATGCCGCACCGCCTGCCGAAGCTAACGAATTGTACGAATATTTCGTTAAGCTGCTGCGCGATGAGCACGGTATTCAGGATGTGCAGACGGGCGAATTCGGCGCAGATATGAAGGTGGAACTGCTCAACGACGGCCCCGTGACGATAATTTTGGATTCGGATGAACTCAAGAAACCGAGAAAATAGGGAGGTTTACAATTATGAGAGTGAAAAGATTTTCCGTAAGTCCGATGGGGACTAACTGCTATATTTATCAAGACGAAAGGACGGGGCGATGCGTTGTTATCGACCCCGGAGAGATGACCGATGAGCTTCGCGCCGCCGTAGATTTGGTGGGCAAGGATGCATTTGATTATATCCTGCTGACACACTGTCATTTTGACCATGTGGCGGGAGCGTCGAAATTCCGCGATCTCACGGGCGCACCTATTGCGATTTATGAGGATGATGCCGACGGTTTGGGCGATTCCAACATCAACGTGTCTGCGCTGTTCGGGAGAAGATTCAGATATGCCGAAGCAGATAAGAAATTTTTCGACGGTGAAAAATTCAAGGTGGGTGAGACGGAATTTACAGTAATGCACACCCCCGGTCACTCGCGCGGAAGCTGCTGCTTTATCACCGAGGGGCTGATTTTCTCGGGCGATACGCTGTTTCGCGAGTGCATAGGCCGCACCGATATGCCGGGCGGAGATTATCGCAGTATGTATGAGTCGCTGCAAAAGCTGGCGGCACTGCCGGGGGATTATTTGGTGTACCCCGGTCACGAGATGCACACGACTCTCTCCAACGAGCGAGAAAATAACCCATATATGAAAATGTAAGATTATTAAATAACAAAGGTTGACGAACGATGTATATTGTAACAGAAGGAATAAATTCACGCTATGAATACGAAAAACTGAGCAGAGTGTTTTTCCCCGACCAAAAGATGAACGAGAAGGAAGCGGATGACCCGAATGCCCTTAGGATCGAGGTTTGCCGCCGTGGTCAGCATCTTTCATCCAAGCTGAAATTGGGCGAAAAAGAGTTTTTTAACGATACTAACGTATCTGAGCAGGAGGCAGAGGATAAAAATTTCTGCGAGTTGACCATAGCGCAGATGCTCTGCCGCCAGCTTATCGAACTCACAGGCTTCAACCCGCCGTGGGGCTTGCTCACGGGAATCCGTCCGATGAAGCTGCTGCGTATGCTCATCAAAGAGTACGGTCAGGAGGAAGCCGAGCGGCGTTTCAAAGATGATTATATGGTATCAGAAAAGAAACTTGCTCTAAGCCGCAAAACAGTTGCAAATGAAAACAAAATACTCTCGCTGTCTCGCGATAATTCATTCAGCTTGTACATTTCTGTGCCATTTTGTCCCACAAGATGCAGCTATTGCTCGTTCGTCTCGCAGTCGATAGAACACGCGGCGAAGCTCATTCCCGAATACACCGAACTTCTCGTGAAGGAGCTGGAAATCACGGCGAATATCGCTAAATCGCTTGGATTGCACCTGGAATCGGTCTATATGGGCGGCGGAACTCCCACCACGTTGTCGGCAGAACAGCTTGAACGCGTGCTCACCGCGACGACACAGTATTTTGACATGTCCGATGTGCATGAATTTACCGTCGAAGCGGGACGCCCCGACACCATTACACCCGAAAAAATGGCGGCGATTCGACGCAGCGGAGTGGGTCGTGTGAGCATAAATCCTCAGACGCTCAACGACGAAATTCTGCGCTCGATAGGTCGCCGACACACTGTTGAACAGGTCTATCAAGCTATGGATATGGCGCGAGCGGCAGGATTTGAGAATATCAACATGGATCTGATCGCGGGGTTGCAAGGTGATACTTTTGAATCTTACTGTCGAACGATCGACGGAGTTATCAATTTGAAACCTGAGTCCATCACCGTGCATACACTGGCAATGAAGCGTGCGGCGGGAATAGTTACTGACCATAT
>JBGUUF010000125.1:0-1928 GCA_045133435.1 Acutalibacteraceae bacterium | reverse complement strand
GGGCAGGCCCTCAGAAGTGAGGCGAAGCCGAACGAGCGAGACGCACTACGATTTATAACGGATTTCGGCGAATACAATACAAATCCCCATAATAATGCCGCAGGTCGGTTGACTTTGGCTTGACATTGTGCTAAACTGAATTTGATAATTAACCGAAAGAGGAATTGCAAAATGGATATTAAAGCTAAAATCACCGAGATCACCAACAAAATCAAGAGCGACAAAAATTTCGCCGAGAATTTCAAGAACGACCCCGTTAAGGCGGTCGAGAGCGTTATCGGAATTGACCTGCCCAACGACCAGATCAATGCGATAATCGACGGCATCAAGGCGAACATCACCGCTGATAATGTCAAGGACAAAATCGGCGGCTTTCTGGGCGGTCTGAAAAAGTAAATATATTTACGCAATGCAATAAAATCTCCTCCAGCACCACTCGGTGCTAGAGGAGATTTTGACTTTATCAGAGATAGCTTGAGAATACTTGGATCGCCTGCGGGATCAGCCGCGCCAATTCCTGTGATGTTATGCCGGAATCGCTGTCGATCCAGTACATCAGCAGATTGAAAAATGCGCCCCCGCTCATCAGCATGAAGACCTTGTCAATTTCGGGGTCGTCGCTCATTTTTTCTCTGCAAGTCTGCATGCGTATCTGCGGTAAATATTTATTGAATGACTGCAAGAGAAAATACTCCAAATGATTGCGCTTGAATATTAAAATCACTTCCCTGTGCTTTTCAAAAAATCCGAAAAACACGAGTACCAGTTTTTCCATATTTATCTCGCCCGATATGCACAAATCGGATATGTATTCGCTCACAAGATTTTCAAAGATGTAGGCGATGATGTCGTTTTTGGAGGAAAATGCGCGGTAAAAAGTCCGTCTCGCAAGGTCAGCATTTGCGGCGATCTCCGAAATAGTTATGTCTTCATAGGGCTTGGTCTGCATGAGCCGAATTAGAGAATCGGCGAGCCATTTTTTTGACAATTCCTTTTGTTTTTCCTGACTACTCATTTGAATTTATACCACCTGTCACACTTTTTTGGATTATGTAGCACTTTGCCCGAAGCTATTGACTCGGGGGGCTTTTTATATTATACTCCGAATGTCACGGTGGCGCAAGTGAGACATTAAGGAGAGCTTATGAAAATTATAATATTAAACGGAAGTCCGAGGAAGCTCGGCTCGACCGCAAATATCCTGCATCGGATGGAGGATATTTTGAAAGGCAAAAATGCCGAGGTGGTTTATTACGACTTGGGCGAGGAAAATATATCGCCTTGCTGCGGCTGCTGCACATGCTATAAAAACGGGCGTTGCTTTATATCCGACAGCGCGGATGACTTGGCGGCTGAGATTGCGGGGGCAGACGGAATCATCATAGGCTCGCCGACCTACGCGAGCAATGTTTCGGGTGTGCTCAAGAATTTTACCGACAGAGGGCATTTTGTTATCGAGCAATTGCTGTACGGCAAGCATGCGGTGAGCGTGGTGACGTACGAAAATTATGGCGGCGGTGAAGCTTCAAAAATCCTGAACAGGCTGATAAGCTATTCGGGCGGAAAGCTGTCGGCTTCGCTGACAGTCAAGCTTCCGTTCGGCGGCATGAGTGAACTGAGTTCGGGTGCTGAAAGCAAAATCAAGAAAGCTGCCGAGCGGCTTTATAACGATATTTCGGTAGGAAAAAAGCATGTGTTTCAGAGCATAAAGCACAGGATTATATTTGAGATAGGCATAAGACCGTTTGTTGTCAAAAAGGGCGCGGCATATGCAGGCGTGCTGAATTGTTGGAAGGCAAACGGCTTGATGAAACAGGGAGGAAAATGAAATGTTAGTTTGGCAGAATGAAAATTATCGCATATTTAAGCTGACCTGCTGGGGGTACAACTGCTATATTTTGAATTACAGCGGGAAAAATTTCTTGATA
>JBGUUF010000124.1:0-2542 GCA_045133435.1 Acutalibacteraceae bacterium | reverse complement strand
GATTCCTCTACTGTTGACCTGCGTAAGATAATCGAAACTATGGTGAGAGAAGATGCGGTAAATGCCGTGGTTGCTCACAATCATCCGCGCGGAAACACAGTTCCCTCGCAGTCGGATTTAGGGATGACCGCCACGGTCGCCAAGGCATTGAACCCGCTCGGGATGAAGCTGCTCGATCATGTGGTGGTGAGCGTGAGCGGCTATACCTCGATGGCGGCGCATCCCCGCGAATACGGCGTTTATTTTAAATCCGACTGATATGCTTAGAATTTTACAAGCTTTGATCATATTATTAACAACCGCGCCATTGAAATGGGCGTTTTTTTATAGTAAAATAATCTCAGCAAGCGCCATACAATTAAAAATGTAATTCGCGATTGAATTTTTTTGATGAAAGGAACGATAATTATGGCAATAGGATTGATACTTGAGGGTGGCGGCATGAGAGGTGCCTTTACTTCGGGCGTACTGGAGGTTTTTCTGAGCGAAAATATAAATTTCAAATATGTGACCGGCGTATCGGCGGGTGCGCTCACAGCCATGAGCTATCTCAGCGGACAGAAGCGCCGCAATTACAATACCTTCGTGGAATATGCTACCAACGACCAATATGCAAGCGTCGCAAACCTCGCCAAGACGGGCAATATTTTTAATTTTGACTACATTCTCGGCGAAGTAGTGGATGAGCTTCTGCCCTTTGATTTTGATGCATTTTTCGCAAATGATGCGGAATTACTCATCGGCGCAACTCACTGTGAGACAGGTCGCCCGGTGTTTTTCAGAAAATCGCAGATAAAGAGCAAGGAAAATCTGCTCGCGGCATTGAGAGCGTCGTCATCTCTCCCGCTGGTTTCCAAGACTGTCGAGATAGGCGGTCACGATTTTCTCGACGGCGGCATAGCTAACCCGATACCCTTTGAGAAATCCATAGCTGACGGCAATGAGCGCAATGTTGTGGTACTCACCCGCAATGCAGATTACGAGGCAAAGCCGTATTCCGCCGCAATGAAGGCAATGCTCCGAAGCATGTATCAGCAATACCCGAATTTGGTGCGTACCGTCTGCATGCGCCATGAGATATACCGCCGCCAGCTTGCGCGTCTGGAGGAATTGGAGCAGGAGGGCAAGGTCATCATCATTCGCCCGATTGCACCGCTCAAGGTGGATAGATACGAAAAGAACCGCGAGAGACTGGCTGAGCTGCACGATACTGCAATGATCGAATGCTACAACAAGATCCCGCAGATAAAGCAGTGGTTTGCCGAGGAAAATTAAGCCACAGAAATCAATTTTGAAAAAGAAAAAAAAGGAAAAGCACGAAGCACCAATTAGCCGCGTATGCGGCGCGGGGTGCAGGGGGCAGGCTCCCTGCCGGGCAAATTCTCAAAAGAATTGATTTCCCTGAAATTAAGCACTAATGTATTGAACAGCGGCGGCTGTATGTGGTATAATAATTTGATACAATAATTTTTTGAAAGAGGGATTTTAATTATGATGATTCTGGGCGTTGACCCCGGATATGCCATCGTGGGCTTCGGTTTTGTCCGCTACGAGCCGCCCAGATTTATTCCTGTGGAATACGGCTCGATAGTCACGCAGGCGGGCACACCATTTGAAGAGCGTTTGGAGATCATATTCAGACGCACCACCGAGTTGATAGAAAAGCGCAAACCCGACGCACTCTCAATAGAAAAGCTGTATTATGCCAACAATGCCAAGACGGTCATCGGAGTGGCCGAGGCGCGCGGCGTGATACTGCTGGCGGCGAAGTTAAAGGGAATTCCTGTGTATGAATACACGCCCCTGCAGGTCAAGCAGGCAGTCACAGGCTACGGTCAGGCGATAAAGCCGCAAATGCAGGAGATGACCCGCCGTCTGCTCTGTCTAAAGGAGATCCCAAAGCCCGACGATACTGCCGACGCACTCGCAATCGCGATATGCCACGGACAAAACTGCACAGTTAGGCGGCGGATCCCCGTCATACCTCACGCAAAGGATATTAAAAAGAATTAAAGAGGATTTTTAAATTATGATATACAGTCTCACAGGAAAATACATCACAGCCGAGCCAAACTTCGTCGTTATAGAATGCGGCGGTGTGGGTTTTAGATGCTTTACCTCAATGTCAACCATCACCCGCCTGCCCGAGCAAGGCTCGACCGTCACGCTCTACACTCACATGAGCGTGACCGAGAATGCAATGACGCTCTACGGCTTTTCGGAAAAGACGGAGCTGAGCTGTTTTAAAATGCTGATTTCGGTTTCGGGTATAGGTCCAAAGGCGGCGATTTCGATTCTCTCCACCCTGACGCCCGAGGATGTCGCATTGGCAGTGGGTTCGGGTGATTACAAGGCGATAACCCGCGCAAACGGTGTCGGTCCGAAGATAGCACAGCGTGTGGTGCTGGAATTGAAGGACAAATTTAAGAGCATGGGCGCACCGTCCGACATTGCATCCAACGGTCGCGGCGGCGTACCGTCAGCATCGTCGAATGCGGCGGCGGCGATCAACGCACTGCTCGTGCTGGGATGTCAACCCTCC
>JBGUUF010000123.1:0-1057 GCA_045133435.1 Acutalibacteraceae bacterium | reverse complement strand
CCATAATGCACAATTTATAATTGTTTGGCGGGGATTAAAATGGCGGATAATAAAAACGGGCAGCTTGAGAAAATAAGAGGAACGATAGAGGAAATAACCTTCCGCAGTGAGCAAAACGGCTTCACCGTGCTCGAACTGGATGTTGACGGCGAGCCGGTGATAGCCGTGGGAGTGCTGCCGTCGGTGAATGCGGGTGAAGATGTGCATATGTACGGCAGGTGGACCACTCACCCGAAATTCGGGCGGCAGTTTGCGGCAGAGAGCTGCGAGACTACTATGCCCTCGGGCGCGACGGCGATACTGCGCTATCTCTCATCCGGTGCGGTCAAGGGGATAGGTCCGTCCACTGCGACCAAGATCGTGGAGGCATTCGGCGACCGCACACTGGAAATTATCGAGAATCAGCCGATACGTCTGGCGGAGATACGCGGAATATCCAAGGTCAAGGCGGAGCAGATCTCTGAGGACTTCCGCTCGCATTTCGGTCTGCGCGAAGCTATGATATTCATGGGAAAATACAGGATAAATCCCAACGACGCGCTCGCTGTTTGGAAGCGATTCGGTGTCGGCTGTGTGGATATGATCAAGGACGACCCGTATATACTCTGCGCGGACGGGCTGAACATCGGATTTGAAAAAGCGGATGCGATCGCGCGCTCGATGGACAAGCCTGCCGACAGCGGACGTCGCATTACAGCGGGATTGAACCATGTGCTCACCCACAATCTCGGCAACGGTCACACCTGTCTGCCAAAGAATAAGTTGATAGACGTGGCGGCGGGACTGCTGGAGCTTGACAGAGACGCAGTCGCGGAGGAATTGGAAGCCGCGATAGATGACAGTGATTTCATGCAGGACGAGCTGGACGGTCAGCAGTTTATCTTCCTGCCCTACATATATCAGGCGGAGCTGTACTGTGCGGGGCGAATTGCGACTATGGCGGTATGTCCCGCCGAGCCTATTAAAAATTATCAGCGGCAGATGGATCTGATCGAGAGCATGACCGGCATAAATTACGACACGCATCAAATGGAAGCAATTGATGCGGCTATGAGCA
>JBGUUF010000122.1:0-1323 GCA_045133435.1 Acutalibacteraceae bacterium | reverse complement strand
GGCATTTCGCTCCGTACCTTCAACAGAAACTTTGAGGGTCGTTCAGGCACAGCCGACGGTCAGATTTATCTGGTATCGCCCGAAACTGCCGCAGTTTCCGCTATCGCTGGTGTATTCACCGATGCGCGCGAGCTGGGCGAGGCTGTTGAAATTCCCATGCCCGAGCAGTTCCTTATCAACGACAACATGATAGTTCCTCCCGCACCTGTGGAGGAGATGGACAGCGTGGAAATCCTCCGCGGTCCCAACATCAAGCCTTTCCCGACAAGTGAACCGCTTCCCGAGGGGATCACAGCAAAGACACTGCTCAAAGTCGGCGACAACATCACAACTGACCATATCATGCCCGCAGGCGCAAAGATCCTGCCTTACCGCTCCAACATTCCTTATCTGTCCAACTTCTGCTTCGGCGTTTGCGACAAGGAATTCCCCGAGCGTTGCCGTGCAGAGGGCAAGGGTATCGTTGTAGGCGGAAGCAACTACGGTCAGGGTTCATCCCGTGAGCACGCTGCTCTCGTACCGCTCTACCTCGGCATCAAGGCTGTAATCGTGAAGTCCTTCGCAAGAATTCACCTTGCCAACCTCGTGAACGCAGGTATCGTTCCGCTGGTATTTGCAAATGAAGCCGATTATGACACTATCGACCAGATGGACGAACTTTCTATCCCCGAAATCCGCGACCTCGTGGGCAAGGGCGACATCACTGTCTACAACAAGACAAAGGGCACAAGCTTCAAGGTAAGCTGCAATATTTCCGAGCGTCAGCGCGACATCATTCTCGCAGGTGGTCTGCTCGACTACACAAGAGAGAGCGTAAAGTAAATTCGATATAAATTTCTAGTATCCACAATGGAGGGGGTGCATAATTATGGCAAAAAATGCTAAAATTTCAATGTCGGTTATCCGCCGCCTCCCCAGATACTACCGTTTTTTACTTGAATTGAAGTCCAACGGTGCGCTGCGTGTCTCATCGCGTGAGCTTGCGGAGAAAATGGGTTCTTCCGCCTCTCAGATTCGTCAGGATCTCAACTGCTTCGGCGGCTTCGGTCAGCAGGGGTACGGCTATGACGTGTCGAAATTGTTCGATGAAATCAGCTCAATTCTCGGTCTTAACAACCGCTACAACGCGGTGCTGCTCGGTGTGGGTAATCTTGGACGCGCCGTGATAAATCACGTTGCGTTTGAATCACGCGGGTTTAATCTGATGGCGGTATTTGACAAGAACCCACAGCTTATCGGCACGAAGCTGAAAGAGTGGATCGTCACCGACAGCGCCATGCTGGAGGATTACTGCAAGGCTAATAAAATCGATGCCGCATTCCT
>JBGUUF010000121.1:0-1419 GCA_045133435.1 Acutalibacteraceae bacterium | reverse complement strand
GAATGTGACGCTGTAATTGCACAGGATTTTTTAAGAAGCACATCATATACTCGCAGTAATGTGATTTTGACCTATGTGTCTACACCGATAGAGGTGGATACAAAGGAAATAATCCTCACCGCCCTCGCCGACGGCAAACGTGTGGCTTGTCCGCGATGCATAGACGGCACGCGTAACATGGATTTCTATTACATAAACTCGTGGGATGACCTGAGCAAAAGGAGCTTCGGTGTGCTTGAACCCGAGGCGGATGAATCCATGCTGTATACCGGTGCCGAGCGCCCAATCTGCATCGTTCCCGGGCTGGCTTTTGACCACTGGGGATACAGATTAGGCTACGGCAAGGGGTACTATGACAGGTTTCTTGCCGGTTATAAGGGATGGACGGTGGGACTCTGCTACAGCAGTTGTATCGAATACAAGCTGCCTCACGGTCGGTATGACCGTCCCGTTGACCGCCTTATAACTGACAAATTTTCCCGCATATGCAGTGACAACCGTCAAAGGAACGGAAAGAGAAACCCGTCAAAGGATTAATATTAGTTGCAATTGTTGCAGCCAATAGAGACAATGATGAGGATAAGGATCCAAAGGAAGGTTTCATTGTCGAAGAAATTGCTGAAAATACTTCTTCTGCAGCAGCTCATTAATCAGTCACCTCACAATCTGTTGGATTCATTATCATAATATGCGCAGCTTTATTTGGTGGTTACAGACTTTATGGTGACATCATATAAATTATTGTTATTTCGGGATCGGGGAAATCAGCGGTCCGCAATAATATTTTACGGGAGGTCGTAAATATGAGTGACAATTACAGAGAGTTAGATAAGGACGGTGAATACACCGCCAGACGCAAAACTTCATCTCAGAATCCCCGCAGCGGAGCCGCTCAGGGGAATTCGGGCGGCGCGGAACGTCCCCGCAGGACAGCCGACAGCTCACTGCCCAAGACCAATCCTCCGTCGCATGCCAACAGGGGAGAGCACAGGTCGGCGGTGGGCGGATATACGGGTGATGCACAGCCCAATGCAGGCAGGCAGTCCGCCGCAAATCGCCCGCAGAATACACAGCCCCGCAGAACGCCGTCAGCAGGCACTTCGCAAAATTCGTCCGCTAACTTCAGGGTGAATATTGATGAGTCGGATTTTTATGATACCGAAACCACCGAGAGAGAGATTTCCGTCGCACATCAAAACAGCGTGAATACAGTGCGCAGGACTTCCGCCGCAGTCAGTGAGAAGCAGGCGATGACCCGCCGTGCGGCCAATCTGGAGGCGAATCCCACTCAGGCGAAGCGAGTCGTTACGGGCCGCATGGGCGATAAATACCAGATTCAGGACGACAGCGTTATTGCGCCGCGCCAAATCAAGAGCCGACAGAAATCCGTCCGTAAGAAAAACCGCGGATGTATGATCG
>JBGUUF010000120.1:0-3339 GCA_045133435.1 Acutalibacteraceae bacterium | reverse complement strand
CTGCTTAATTAAGCAGCGTAAGCAACTGTATTTTTGTCAGTTAATTTTAAGTTTTCAGTGTTTTGAGTGACCCTGAAATCACTACCCGCTTACAATAACTTACAATCCCTGTCGAAACCATTGCGCCCCCATATATTTAATTTTATGCATTTGGATATTTATTATACAACAAGGCAAATATTTTGTCAAGGTGCAATGATCATTTTTTCATGCATCGCAGTATATCACATTATCCGCAAGCTGTCAATCATCCTGCAATACATATTTTCAATACGCCGATTTAACAAAAACCACACACAACACATAACTTATTTTTAACTTGATTTATGGTACGGCCTTTAAAATATAAATCACAGGAGGTACAATAAGGTTATGGCTTATCAAAATATTTTCGAGAGACGCGAGATAAAATATCTGCTCACCAAAGAACAGAGCGAAAAGATACAGCAGGGCATGAGCAAATACATGAAGGGCGACAAGTACGGCAAGAGCACTATCTGCAACATATATTTCGACCTGCCCGATTATTATCTTATCCGCCATTCGTTGGAAAAACCGGTTTACAAGGAAAAGCTTCGTGTGCGCAGCTACGGCATCGTATCGCCCGATGATACCGTATTCGTTGAGCTGAAAAAGAAGTACAAATCAATTGTCTACAAGCGCAGGATAAGTATGACCGAGCGCGAGGCAATGCAGTATTTATGCGGCGGCAAGGCTTTGAAAAATCCCAGTCAGATCAGCAGCGAGATAGACTATTTCTGCTCGTTCTACGAGGGAATACACCCCGCTGTATTTCTGTCATACGACAGAGAGGCGTACTATGCGACTGACGACGACAGCTTCCGCGTCACCTTTGACCAGAACATTCTTTGGCGGGATTACGATCTGTCGCTGACCAAGGGCGTCTACGGTGAACCTATCCTTTTGCCCGAACAGTCGCTTATGGAGATAAAAACAGGCGCGTCAATTCCGCTGTGGATGGCTTCGATCCTCACCGAAAATCACATATACAAAACATCTTTCTCAAAGTACGGTCATGCATACCAAAGCATGTGCCGCCAAAATTTAAAAATTGTCGGAGGAAATTCATAATGCTTCAAAAAATATTTAACGGCTTATTTGTTCAGAATATAGGTACAGGCTCATTTTTGATATGCGTCATCGCGGCTCTTATAATAGGCGTATTTCTCGCCTGCATCTACACCTACAAGGCGCGGTATACACAAAGCTTCGTGGTAACACTGGCGCTGATACCTGCGGCGGTCTGCGTTGTAATACTCATGGTCAACGGCAACACAGGCGCGGGCATTGCTGCGGCGGGTGCATTCAGCCTTGTGCGATTCCGCTCAGTACCCGGCACGGCCAAGGAAATCGGTGCGATATTCATATCAATGGGTGCGGGTCTTGCCTGCGGCATAGGCTACGTTGGCTACGCATTTCTGTTCGCGCTTATAATGGGCGCTGTCAGCCTGTTGTACAATCATTTCGGTTTGGGAATTGCCAAGGATAAATCAAGAAACAAGACCTTGCGCATCACCATTCCCGAGGATCTGGATTACACCGATGTATTCGACGATCTGTTTGACAAATACACAAATTCTCACAGTATGATAAGCGTCAAGACATCTAACATGGGAAGCCTCTTTAAGCTGACATACGACATTCAATTGAAATCCGCCGAAAAAGAAAAGCAGTTTATCGACGAGCTTCGCTGCCGCAACGGCAATCTTGAGATAAATATCACGCAGCAGGAAACCACTGTTTGCGAACTTTAAACCGAGGTAATCACAATGAATTTTAAGAAAATATCGTCCGTCATTATCGCTGCGGCTCTGATTTGTTCAATGGTCGGCTGCGGCAAATCGGATTCCTCCGACACCGATAAATCCACGGAAGCTACGGCTCTCAACGTCTCTGAAATGTTCACCGACAGAGACAAGGAAATCGGCTACGACGAATCCGAATGTGTAAGCATAACCTTGAATGAAACCTCCGCAAAATGCAGTTCGGACGGGGTTAAAATTTCGGGCAGCACCGTGACCATATCCGCCGAGGGCACATATATTTTATCCGGCACGCTCACCAACGGCATGATCATCGTTGACGCCGACAAAGAGGACAAAATCCAACTCGTGCTCAACGGTGTAAATATCAATTGCGACACCAGTGCGGCGATCTATGTCAAGCAGGCCGACAAGGTGTTCATCACCCTTGCGTCTGACACGCAAAATACCCTCTCCAACTCAAAGGAATTCGTAGCTATTGATGACAACGACATCGACGCGGTCATCTTCTCGAAGGACGATCTGACCATCAACGGTCTGGGTTCGCTCACCGTAACCACTGATTACGGTCACGGAATAGTCTCAAAGGACGACATGGTAATAACCGGCGGCACATTCAGCATTACCGCCGAAAAACGCGGAATATCGGGCAATGACAGCATCCGCATCGCCGACGGAAACATTACGGTAGATTCGGGCACTGACGCTCTGCACGCGGAAAATACCGATGATACAGCTCTGGGTTATATATATATCGCGGACGGCGATTTTAACATCACCTCCGAAACCGACGGACTGGACGCAAGCAGCGTACTCCAGATAGACGGCGGCAAGTTCAGCATCACCACAGGCGGCGGCAGCTCCAATGCCAGCACCAAGCAGGACGGTACAGTAAACGACGACTGGGGCAATTGGGGCGGCGGCCGCGGTGGAGGAAGAGGCGGCAGAGATGATATGACACCGCCCTCCATGCCGAATTCAATGACAATAGCCAAGCAATCATCCTCTGCTTCTGCCAATTCTACAGACACCGAGACTTCCAGTTCAAAGGGCTTGAAGGCAGACAGCGCCATCTTCATCAACAGCGGTGAAATTACAGTTGATTCATCCGACGACTCGGTACACTCCAACGGCGATGTTCAAATCACTGACGGCACACTCAAGCTGACCTCGGGCGACGACGGAATACACGCTGACTCGAATCTCAAGATCTCGGGCGGAAGCGTGACCGTCACCAAGAGTTACGAGGGCATTGAGGGACAGACTATAGATGTTTCGGGCGGCTCGATCAATGTGACTGCTTCCGACGACGGCTTCAACGCCGCAGGCGGCAACGATCAGAGCAGCACTTCAAACCGACCCGGCAGAAACGATTTTGCCGCAGACGAAAGTGCATATATAATGATCTCGGGCGGCACGATAAATGTAAATGCATCGGGTGACGGCATCGACTCAAACGGCAATTTGACCGTATCGGGCGGCGAGGTCTATGTCTCGGGTCCGACAAACGGCGGCAACGGCGCATTGGACTACGGCGGAAAGGCTGTAATAACAG
>JBGUUF010000119.1:0-2355 GCA_045133435.1 Acutalibacteraceae bacterium | reverse complement strand
AACTTAAAACTCAAAAAATTATCTGCATTATACTTATGCTGCTGCCACTGGCGGTAACGGCGGTAGCGATTATGTTTATGCCCGAGCAGGTTCCCGCGCATTACGGGATAGACGGTCAGGTGGACAGGTGGGGGAGTAAGTATGAAAGTCTGATACTCCCGCTGATGACTGTTGTGTTAGGAGCGTTCCTGCTGGTCGTGGCGAAATTCTCGTCGGATGACGAAAACTCCGTGAGAAGCAACGAAAAGGTGACGATTCTCACGAATATAGTCGTGTTGTTGCTTATGAATGCCGTGAATGTATATTTTCTCTACACGAGCTTGGCGATGGTCAGCGACCTCAACAGCATATCGGTAGATATTTTCAGCCTTGTTTTCGTAATTTTCGGCATAGGCTTCGTTTTTATCGGAAATATCATGCCGAAAGCGAAGATAAATTCCCTCATCGGTATGCGTACTCCGTGGAGCATGAAAAATGAGGAGACTTGGCGCAGATGCCAGCGATTCAGCGGCATTGTGGGGATAATTATCGGCTTGATCATGGCAATCGGCTGTATGTTCTTCTTCAAGGGAACTTCGGCATTGATTTTCTCGTTGTCGCTCATTGCAGTGATGTGCGTGGCAGATACCGTGTACTCCTACATGGTGGCGAGAAAATATTGAATTTGTGTCAAATAAAAAATACATCCTTCACTCTTAATTGGGTGAAGGATGTATTTTTTGCTTTATTTGTCGATCAATTCGGAATAGCATTTTTGAGTTATCTTCTGACAGACCTCAAAGAAATTGTTGTCGTCAACATAACCTATAGCTCCGCTGGTCATTACGACCACGCCGCTCTTCTGACCCTCGTCATAGCATGCGCTGGCATAAACGCCGTAAGCATTGCCGCCGTGGTAATAGAGGTTGTGTCCGTTGACGTAATTCGGCGTTTTCTTCCAGCCGAGACAGTATTTGAATTTGTCGTTGGAGAGATATTCCTTTTCGACCTCTTTGACCGCATCTTCGGAAAGAATGCGGATATTGCCGTACATGCCGTCATTTATGAAGATCGTGATAAGCTTCGCGTAATCCTTCGGACTGATGATAAGACTTCCCTGCGCAAGAATGTATGTTTCGCCCGGAGTCTTTATCTGTCTGTCCTTTACAAGCTGTGCGCGGGTGCGGGCGATAGTGCTTACCTTGTAGCATTCTGCCACATTGTCCTTGTCTGTCAAACTCTGCCCGCCAAATGCCGCATCTATATTCAGTCGGTCAAACAGCACCGAGTCGGTGAAGTAAATGTAGGACATATTAGTTATGACCTCGTCCAACGAGCCCAGCACGCCGAAGCCCGAGTTACTGTAACAGAATTCCTCGCCCGGTTTTTGGTTTTTGTAGCTCTTGATGTCAACCGCAAGGTCTTTGAGGCGCGTACCCGCATTGCTGCCCGTGTAAATTATGTATTCGTCGTCCAGCGAGGAGGTGTGATTGAGCAGCTGCCGTGCCGTAATTTCAGTCTGCGCGAAGTACGGATTGCGCACCTTGAAGCCGAAATAATCGCCGATGTCCCTGTCAAGGTCGAGCTTGCCCTCGTCCACAAGCGTCATCGTCGCTATAGTTGAGATGATTTTGGAGAGCGATGCGGGGCGGAACTTAGTGTCGGAATTGATTTTCTTTTTCTTGGCCTTATTTGCGTAGCCGTAGGAATATGTATACTCGACCTTGCCGTCCTTTATGACCGCCACGCCGACACCCATCGCGCTGTAGTCCATGCATATTTTTTTGAGCGATGTCGCCACTGTGCCTGTCAATTCCTCGGGATTATGAGGGTCTATCAATTCAGGTTCGGGGTCGGTTTCTTTTTCCACATAATATTTGTCGATCCAGCCGAAGCAGTTTTTCAAATATTCTATCTTGTAAAAATTGCCGCTGGTGTCAAGCACATTAAACACCTGTCCCTTGGTGACAGTGTTTTGCAGCTTTTTGTCCATAGTCGGCTCGGAGCAAACCGTGCCGTAGGTGAATTTGACCGTGACGTTGAAGCCGCTTTTCGGCTCTTCGGAGGATACCATGTCGCCGTCTGAAACATACACTTCGTCGCTTTTGAACCACGACGCGATCACCGCAAAATAATTTATGGATGAATATTTGAACGTAGCGATAATGCTGACCGCGATACAAAGCGAAAGCCCCACCGTTCCGATGCCGCGAATGCGATTGCGGCGATAATATTTCAAATATTTTGCCCACAGATCAGAGGCAAAATTCAGCAGCTCGTCCGCGATGCCCTTGCCCTTGTAATTTCCGCCGTTTGACAAAATATCAGCTCCTTTTTGCAAATTCGATTTTATTATTATATCAAATATTTGTGTTG
>JBGUUF010000118.1:0-7999 GCA_045133435.1 Acutalibacteraceae bacterium | reverse complement strand
TTTTCTGATGAGGTCCACAGGGATTATCGCAAATGCAAGCACAAGCACGATTCCCCACTGGCTGAGTGACAGACCGTAGCAGTGGAATATGTCGCCGCCGATGTAGGTGAGAACCACCTGTACCACGGCGATCAGTGCCATGATCTTGAGGAAGTTCTTGTTGCGTGTGATGTTGTCAAAGAGATTGATCTCATCCGTGCGGGCGTTGAATGCATTGAATATCGCCGTGAAGATGAAGAATGCGAAATAGCCTGTAAGTTCAGCATTCTTGTCACCGTCAAACCATGCCAGACCGACAGTGAGCAGCACAAGGCTCATGATCACGGTGTATGCCGCGCCGACAATAATCGACGACCACATGGGCTTGCTGATAATGCTCTCATCGCGTCTCTTCGGCTTTTCTTTCATGAACTTCTTGAGCGCCGGTTCACCGCCGAATGCGAGTGCCGCCAAGGTATCCATGACGAGGTTTACCCACAGGATCTGTGTGATAGAGAGCGGATTTTCCATCTGCATAAGCGGGCAGATGAAGGAAATGAGAACCGCTGAAACATTGATAGTAAGCTGGAATACGATGAACTTTCTGATGCTGTTGTAAATAGTACGGCCGTAGAGGATAGCCTTGTCGATAGAGAGGAAGTTGTCATCAAGAATAACGATGTCGCCGGCTTCCTTAGCAACCTCGGTACCGCCGCCCATTGCGAAGCCAACATCGGCCTTTTTGAGCGCGGGAGAGTCGTTAACACCGTCGCCTGTCATACCTACAACGAGGTTCATTTCCTGACCGAGACGGACAAGTCTGCTCTTATCGGAGGGCAGAGCACGGGCGATAACGCGGATTCTCTTGAGGACCTTCTTTATTTCGTCGTCGGACATGCCTGCAAGCTCGTCGGAAGTGTAGACCAAATCGCTGTCCTTCTTGAGTATGCCTGCGTCCTTTGCGATAGCAACTGCAGTCTCCTTGCGGTCGCCTGTAATCATAACGACCTGCACGCCTGCGCGCTTGACTTCCTTGATAGCCTTGATGGATTCGGGACGAACTTCGTCGCGGATTCCGACAAAGCCGACCAGTGTCCACTCGTCCTCGGGGAGATTGTTGTCGTTGATAACGCTTTCGGATGTAGCAAATGCAAGCACGCGGATAGCGCGAACTGCGAGTTCGTCCATCTTTGCGTTGATGACGTCAGCGTTAGCCATAGGCTTCTTGTTGCCGTCCTTGTCATAATAATACTTGCACTTCTTGAGCATCTTTTCGGGAGCGCCCTTGATGAGTGTGATATTGTAATCGCCCTCGACTGTGGAAGCGGAGTATTTGTTTGTGCTGTTGAAGGGAATCGTGCTGACCTTGGGTGCGTTGAAGGTCTTGTCGGTGTGAGCTGCAAAGCCGAGAACTGCGCGCTCTGTGGCGTTGCCGCCGACTATCTTCATATGTTCGCCCTGACCCGAAATCACGGAGTCGGTGTTGTTCTTGATGCTGAGAGTGATAAGGTTGTTGAGTTCGCCGGGAATCTCGTCAATTGTCTTGAATTCCTCCAAATCGCCGTTGATGAACGTGACAACCTCCAGCTTGCCCTTTGTGATAGTACCTGTCTTATCGCTAAAAAGCAGGTTCAAACTGCCGGCTGTCTCGATACCGACAATTTTGCGCACGAGGACATTGTCCTTGAGCATCTTGTTCATGTTCATAGCCGAAACCAGTGCGACCATGAGCGGAAGTCCCTCGGGAACTGCCATAACGATGATGATTACGGCGAGCATTACAGCGTTGATGGTGTCGTGGATAACTTCGCCTGTGTTGGAGAAGTATGCAGCTATCTCAGCGCCGTTGAAGTGGTTAGCAACGAAGAAACTCTGAACGAGATATGCAACTGCTATCAAGCCTCCGCCGATGTAGCCGAACTTGCTGATGCCGTTTGCGAGCTTTGCGAGCTTGACCTTGAGCGGAGATTCACGGTCGTCGCCTGCCTGCAATTCGCTGGCGATTTTGCCGTAAACGGAATTATCGCCGACAACCGTGACCTTCATTACACCGTTGCCCGAGCAGACAACAGAACCTCTGAACACCTTGTATTCGTTGAGGAAGTCCATCGGCTCGTCCGGCTCGACATAATTTTCGGGAACGGCAGTCTTGCGTGCTTCCTTGCTTTCGCCGTTGAGCACCGACTGATCGACCTTTATCTCGCCATCAATGAGCAGACCGTCAGCGGGAATCTTATCGCCCGACTGGAGAAGAATGCAGTCGCCCACGACCAGATCATTGATAGAAACCTCGGTGATCTCGCCGTTGCGGTAGACCTTGCACATAATTCTCGAAGCCTCTTCCTGGAGCTTCTTGAATGCATTTTCGTTGTTGTACTCGGAATAAGTTGAAACGAGTGTGGAGAGCAGAATTGCAACTGCGATACCCACAGGCTCATACAATTCCACATCTACCTGAATAACGCCGGTAGAGCCGAGAATGACAAGCACCACGTTGATAAGAAGCGCAAAGCAGAGAATCTTGATCATCGGGTCCTTAAAGTTGCCGAGCAGCTTTTGCATGAACGTTTCGCCCTGCTGCTCTGTCATACTGTTGTCGCCGTATTTTTCTTTTGATTCGGCAACTTCAGCATCAGTTAATCCTGTGATTTTCATAAAAAACCTCCTGTGATACTGGTAGTCTGAAGGACAGCCGCATGCAAAGTCACGAAATCACACGAATGCAAATGATATTCACGGTACAGCATCAGATAAATCTTATCGAAGATAAGACAATCATGTGACCGCGACACATAGACATTCATGTGAACCGCTGAGATTGACATGTGACATTCAGCTTGATTTGATTATAAGATAAACTCCCCCGTTTGTCAACAGCATATTTACATTATTGGCATATTTTTACTCAAAAATCTTCGATTGTCCCAATAACATTTACTTTTGCAGGTAGAACACCCTTCAATTAAAGAAATCAATTTTTTGGGAAATTTGCTATCGTATTCGCCAAAATTTGTTATAAATCCAAGTGCATCGCGCTCGTTCGGCTTCGCCTCACTTCTGAGGGCCTGCCCTCAGTCTCCCGCAAGGGCGCTGCCCTTGAACCCGGCAGGGAGCCTACCCCGTGCACCTCAATAACCCATTTTTCCCTCGAGCGACTCGTCGTTGTCTATCCACGACTGCACCTCGATAACGCGGTATTCGTCCTTGCTGTCCCTAATGTAGACCTTTTCAATGCCGGCGTTGATGATGACGCGCTTGCACATCGAGCAGCTGTTGGAGTTTTCAATATACTTGCCCGTTTTCACGTCGATTCCCGCCAAAAAAAGCGAGCTGCCTATCATCTCGTTGCGGGACGCGCTGATTATCGCGTTCTGCTCGGCATGCACACTGCGGCACAGCTCGTATCTCTCGCCGCGCGGTATCTGCATTTCCTCGCGTATGCAATGTCCTATATCGGAGCAATTCTGCCGACCTCTCGGCGCGCCGACATAGCCTGTGGAGATGACCTCGTCGTTTTTTACGATAACCGCGCCGTAATGTCGTCTAAGACATGTACTGCGGTGGGAAACCATCTCCGCCAGATCAAGATAATAGTTTATTTTATCGCGTCTTTCCATGATTTAATATCAATCCTTTGCTTCGATTATTTCAATTTTTTTAATTATTTCAATATTTTCAATAGATTATTTCGCAATGTCTGCCGTATGTTCGTATAGTTGCACATTGACAAAACATTAACAAGGCACTATAATGAACTCAGCTCGGAGAAAAAAGGAAATTTTTTACTGCTCTGAATCACATTCCTTGCCTTCTCCGGCTTTGACATAGATTTACAAACCTTGCTATTTACGAAAAGGAGTTATGCAATTATGATCAAACGCAGTATTAAGTTTTCATCTGTAAACGAAATAAAAGAATTTGTCAACCTCACAATGTGCCAGAGTTTCGACATCGACCTCATGGCGGGCAGATACGTCGTTGACGCGAAATCCATCCTTGCCGTGTTCGGTCTCGACCTCGACAGCGAAGTTACCATCGGCATCCACGCCACTGAAGAGGAAGCCGCAGATTTCCTCGCAAAGGTCAGCAAATATTTCGCTTAATCAAAAATCAGCTTACTGAATTTACAGCTTTCGGTAAGCTGATTTTTATTATTATTTCTTCTCCAAAATCTTCACGATTTTCTTCATCGACACCTTGAATTCCTTATCGGATGAGTTATTGAAAATCAGCAGGTCGTCAACCACGTTCGGGTCATCCAGTGATGTAGGCGGGTTGAAATTACAGCCCGCGATATACTCATCCCAATGCTCCAGCTTCCACTTATCGCGGTCGGAATTACGCGCTATCATGCGTTGGTGACACACCTCAACGTCGGTATTCACCCAAATGATGACAAGCCGCGCATTCTTCCGGGCAAGTGTTGCGCGGAGATTATCAATGTAAGATTTATCCCGTATCTCGCGGGTAAACGGCGCATTGATAAGCACGATGTCATCGTATTCCAGCGCCTCCATTGCCAGCGCAATGACGGCTTCATACTCCGCGTCGCGTATGTTCTTCTCAAAAAATTCCGAACTGCGGTTGTATTCCTCCCCCGCCACCTCAAATATTTTCTTCGACAGGCAGATAAGCGTATCTTTGTCGAGATACACCACATGCTTCAGATTTTCCGCCAGCTTTTTGGAAATGTAGGTCTTGCCGCATGCGGGCGGCGATGTGACTAATATCAGCTTTTTCATTGATTTTCCTCTCCCTCTTCTTTTTCATCTATATTATCGGATTTCTTCTGCACGTCCAGCAGATAAGCCTCCTCATAATATCCGTCGCTCTCGTCCTCGTCGTCCTCCTTGGGCTGCGGAAGCTGCTGATAGACCTCTATCATCCTGCCTGACGTCCACATCTGCGGATGAATTCTCACTGAATAACCGCAGCCGGGCTGCATTGCCCACTCAGCCATACTCGCTTCGGGAAGTCCGTACTGCGCCAGAATGGTCATTATTGTGCCGCCATGCGCCACAACTACCGCTGACGGCGTGCCGGTCTTCATCAGCGCTTCAACTATCCTCTCGAATGCCTGGCATACGCGATGTCCGAACACTGCGCCCGATTCGCCGTTGGGCGGCGCGGCCTGTCCGTCGGACGCAAGCCACTCGGAGAAGTCCTTGTTGTCCTTTAAATCATCCGCCGTAAGTCCCTCGAATTCACCGAAATCGCACTCGCGGAATGCGTCGATAACTATCGGCTTCGCGTTGGGATATATCAGCTCCAGAGTCTGACGGCAGCGGTCCATCGGACTGGTAAAATATGCCGCCGCTCCGGGATATACATAATTCGCGTCGAGATATTTTATCTGCTCTATGCCCGTTTCGTTGAGCGGAGGATTGCTGCTTCCTATGTACTGACCATTCATATTTCCGTCAGTTATTCCATGTCTGATAAAGTGAATTTGGTAAGTTTTCATAAAACTGCCTCCAAATGACAAATTGTTATAAATTACTCTTGAAATGACTGGTTGTTTATGTTAATATATATGGTATTCGGTGTTAATATCCCTTTTTGGGACCATCTTGCTATAATATTATAACGCTGATTGCTGATATTATCAAGCATTACATATTACTGTGTCAAAATTTTTTTGTCAAAGGTTGAGGTGAAATTTGCGGTGAATGACAGCTTTCCACGAATAATTACTTTGCTCAGAAATGAACGCAAGCTTACTCAGAAGCAGGCGGCTGACGCACTTAATATTTCACAGGCTTTGCTCTCTCATTACGAGCGCGGTGCCCGTGAGTGCGGTCTTGATTTTCTGATTAAAGTTGCTGATTTCTACGGCGTGTCATGCGATTACCTTTTGGGACGCACCTCCGACCGAAACGGCGCGAGACTTACTGTAAACGACATTCCCGAGCCGGATACATCGACAGACAAGCTTCTGCGCGGCTCTACTGTTCCGATTTTGAATAAAAAGCTGATTGCAAACTCGCTCAACATACTTTTTGACCTTTTGCAGAGAGTGGACAACTCCGATTTGACCAATCAGATCTCGCTTTATCAGATGATTTCGGTTTACAAGATTTTCAGAATTTTATACTCCGCCAACCCCGATAATCCCTCGGGTTTCTTTTCTGTATCGGAAAATTACTTCCGTGGTTTTTCCGATGCCGCCCTCAGTATTATTGAGGATAACATCTCGGCATTGGCCAACGGCAAGCGCATTGACAATATGAAAAGTGTATCCGATGTCGAGGAACTCCGCATGTCGTTTGAGAGCCTCAACAAGGAATACCCGCTGTTTGCGTCCTCTTTGATGAATCTGATAAGAAGTGCCGAAAAGGCCATGAATTTTAACGGAAAATAGTGCTTAAAAACGGTGTTGCGATCAAGCAATGCCGTTTTCTTTTGAAAACCCATCAAGCCGCGAGCTTCATTCTTAGAAACTCGCGGCTTGATGGGTTTATTTTATTCAGCGTTTAAAATTTCTTTATACATACTCAGATACTGCTTCGCGCTCTTGTTCCAAGTATTGTCGCAATTCATCGCGCGGTCAACCAGAATGTTCCAGCCGTCGCGGTTTGAATATCCGCCGATTGCGCGGTAAACGGCGTTTATCATGTCGCGGCTGTTGTAACTCTGGAATGTAAATCCGTTGCCGTAGCCGTCTTGGCTGTCAAACACGGTGTCACGCAGACCGCCGGTTTCGCGTACAACGGGAATCGAGCCGTAACGCAGAGCTATCATCTGGGAGGTGCCGCAGGGTTCGCTCTTGGAGGGCATGAGGAATATATCGCTCGCTGCGTAGATCTTGTGCGCCAGCTCGGGCACAAATCCGAAGCATGCGACAAACTTATCCTTATACTTCTCCTGCAGGTCCTTGAAGTAGGTTTCATACTCCCAATCGCCCGAGCCGAGTATCACGAACTGAACATCGCTGTACTGAAGCAGTTCGTCCATGACATCGCGCAGCAGGTCGATTCCCTTGGAGGAAACCATCCTTGTGACCATGCCGATCATCGGCACGTCGGCGCGTTCGGGAAGATAAAGTCTCTTCTGAAGTTCGCGCTTGTTGGCGGCCTTGCCCTGCTCAAATGTATCGACGTTGTACTGCTCATAAATCATAGCGTCGGAGGCAGGGTTATAAGAGAGATTGTCAAGACCGTTGAGAATGCCCTGAATTTTCCACGAGCGCTCGCGGAGGATCGGGTCAAGTCCGCAGGAGAACCACGGGTCGCGAATCTCCTGTGCATATGTCGGGCTGACGGTCGTGACCTTGTTGGCAGTCTCGATAGCGCCCTTCATCAGGTTAATGCAGCCGTCGAATTCTATCACGCGCTTGTCTGCACCCGAAATGCCGAGCACTTCCTCGGAGAGATCGAGGCTGTATTTCCCCTGATACTGTATGCCGTGAATGGTATACACGGTTTTTATGCCATAATACCACTCATTTTTGGAGTAGAACAAATCATAATAAATCGGCACAAGCGCAGTCTGCCAGTCATTTGCATGCACGATGTCCGGCTTGTAGTCGATATGCGGCAGCATTTCAAGCACGGCGCGGGAGAAGAACGCAAATCTCTCGGCATCGTCATAATGACCGTAGAATCCCTTGCGCTTGAAATAATACTGATTGTCGATGAGATAGTATGTCACACCTCTGTATCTCGCCTCGAAAACACCGCAATACTGTCGTCTCCATGCCACGGGCACGGAAAGGCTGGTGACAAACTTCATATTTTCTCTGAGCTCCTGCGGAACCGCCTCATACAGCGGCAGTACCACGCGGCAAGTCACCAATCTCTGGCGCATTGCATACGGCAGACTGCTGGAAACCTCCGCCAATCCGCCCGATGACGCAAACGGTGTCGCTTCACTCGTTACATATAAAACCTTCATATTAGACCATTCCTTACTGAGTTTTTTGCCGGTTTTACTTCTTCATATTAATTACCAATTTCACGAAAAAACGGCAATCCCCACTGCGGCAGGTCAAAACCCATCAACCCACCGCAGATTCACAAAT
>JBGUUF010000117.1:0-2089 GCA_045133435.1 Acutalibacteraceae bacterium | reverse complement strand
CTTTCCGACGCGTGAGATAACGGCGATATCACGGGTGGTTCCCTCCGATATGCCAAGCGCACCTTCCTCGCGCGGAATTATGCCTTTCATGCATCCCAAATCAACGATAAGATTGTGTCGGCTGTCGCACACTATGGCTTTGGCCTCGAGTATCTGCCTGCTCTCCATTGCGGATGTCAGGGAGGCGGCATTGGCCTTGAATTCGATATTTTTCTGAGTATTCAGTAATTTTCCTTCAGGTTTAAATCTGGTCATCTTTTGCTCTGCCTTCCATGGAAACGCGATTTTTACGCGGTTCCTTATTTTTCTGTCCTGAAATATATATGTTAAAAAAATCGGATGTATGAGTGTAAAATATTCTCACATTTAGCCTCTTGAATTTTTTATTTTTTTGCCGACATATTTTGACCGTAAAATCCATAAACATTGTTATATAATAATTTGCGGCATAGGGAAAAGCGGACAGAGGTGAGATTTTTGAAACAGACTGTGTATGTTGACGTGCTGCTTGCAGTGAATTTTTTTATCAATTATTTTCTTATATTGTCGGTCGGAAAAATTATGCGCCGAGAAGTCAGCCGCACCCGGGCATGTCTGTCTGCGGCGTTCGGAGCGGTTACTGCATTGTCGATATTTCTGCCGCAGCTTGGAATGATAGCAGGCAGTATATTCAAACTGACCGTCTCCGCGATCATGGTGCTGATTGCCTTTAAATGGCAGTCTGCGAGGATTTTCGGACGGTATTTTCTGGTGATGTGCGCTGTGACATTCGGCTTCGGCGGCACGATGTTTGCGCTGTGGATAATGGTTGCGCCGAGGGGAATGTATTTTCGCAACGGGGTTACATATTTCAATGTGTCGCCTGAATTTATCGTAGTCGTTACGATACTTTGTTATACGGTGATTACAGTTGCAGGACGAATATGCAGCAGCCGCGAAAGGCAGTCTGTCCGATACAATGTTACAGTGTGCGGCAACGGTCGTGCGGTCGCACTGAGTCTGGTGGGAGATACGGGGAATATGTTGAACGAGCCGTTTTCAGGCTATCCTGTGATAGTTGCAAAAAGAAACTCAGTGAGGAAAATTCTTCCCGATAATTTTGAGAAATTTACCGGCGATTATCAGATAGACGTTGATTCTTCGCATCCGCCGAATTGTAGGGTGATACCGTATTCGTCAGTGGGGGGCAGCGGGATTCTGGCGGCATTTTTGCCGGACAAAATCAGACTTGCTCGCGACGATGGTTCGCATGAAATTGACAAATGCTACATCGCCGTGTCTGACAGCCTTGACTGCGAGGAATATGACGGGATTATCAACCCCTCGATTTTTGAAAAATAATGGAACAGGTAAAGGAATGCTGCAAGATGAATTTTTTTAAAAAAGTCAAAAATATCATAGAAAAACTGAGAATCAAATTCACAAAACTGATTGCTTCAAAGAGCGGCGTGCATTACATCAACGGTCCTGAAACTCTGCCGCCTCCGCTCAATGCCGATGAGGAAAAGGAGATATTCGAACGCATCATGGGCGGTGATCAGAGTGCGCGAGAGCCGCTGATAACCCACAATCTCAGGCTCGTGGTGTATATCGCGCGCAAATTTGAGTCGAGCGGAGTGGGGATAGAGGACCTGAACTCAATAGGTACGATAGGTCTTATCAAGGCGGTGAATACATTTTCTCCAGAACGCAGCATAAAGCTCGCCACATATGCGTCGCGCTGCATCGAAAATGAAATATTAATGTATTTGAGAAAAAGTACCTTAATGAAACTCGAAATGTCGATCGACGAGCCGCTGAATGTTGATTGGGACGGCAACGAACTGCTGCTGTCGGATGTACTCGGCAGCGACCCGAACAGCGTCAGCGTGGGTATAGAAGAGGAGGACGAAAAGGATATTCTGCTGGCGGCGGTCAAGCGTCTCGGCGACCGAGAAAGGCTTATAATGTCCCTTAGATTCGGACTTTTCGGCTATGAGGAGCACACACAGAAGGAGGTCGCCGACCTGCTGGGAATAAGTCAGTCGTATATTTCGCGTCTGGAAAAAAGGATAATCGGCAAGCTCAAAGAGGAGCTTGCGCATCTAAA
>JBGUUF010000116.1:0-1861 GCA_045133435.1 Acutalibacteraceae bacterium | reverse complement strand
CCGATTTCAAAAAACGAATTGCCGAGCGCAAGGCGGAGTACGATATAAATTCCCAAAAGACGATTTACGAGCGCATGTATTTCTACGGTGACGTTACTCCGGAAAATATGGTGCCTATTTTCAGCCGACAGGAGGTTGTGAGCGACAGCAGTGTTCTGCGCGGAGTAGCAGGCGGCGGCGGTGTCGTGACAGGCACAGTTAAGCTTGTGACCGACCCCAAGGATGCTGACGTGAAGGGCTATATCCTGATGGCAAAGCGCACCGACCCGGGCTGGACGGTGCTTTTCCCGATGGCGGATGCAATTATCATCGAGCGAGGCAGTGTGCTCTCGCACTCGGCAGTTGTCGCGCGTGAAATGGGACTTACGCTGGTCGTAGGTGTGAGAGGTCTGACCCAGATTGTCAAGGACGGCATGAAAGTTAGAGTTGACGGTATAAACGGCACGATCGAGATTCTTGACGGCGAATAACTTTTTCGGAAAGGAGACAGTATTTAATGAGCTCAGACAAAAAATTCTCCTTTATCAGATATGCAAATTGCTGGGAAGACAGCGAAATCCTGCTTGCCGCACTTCGCATAAAAAAGGGCGAGGTTGGGGTGTCTATAGCTTCGGCGGGTGACAACACACTGGCGATGCTCCTGTGTGAACCGCAGAAAATATACGCATTTGATTTGAATAAAACTCAGCTTTTCTGTATGGAATTGAAAATGGCAGCATTCAAAAATCTCGAGTACAACGCTACTTTGGAATTGCTTGGCGTGCGAAAATCCTCCGACAGACTGAAGCTGTACGAGAGCGTAAAAGGCGATATGTCCAAGGAAGCGAGTGCGTATTTTGATGAAAATCCCTCGATTATCAGGCGTGGAATTATCCACACGGGTAAGTTTGAACATTATTTTCACCTTTTCAGAAAATATGTAATGCGGTTGTTTTGCTCAAATAAAAAAATGGTGGAGTTCTGCAATCTACAGTCGCTCGATGAGCAGAAGGCATTTTACAACAAATACATCGACAACAGACGGCTGAGATTTATTTTTAACATTTATTTTGGCAGCGATGTTATGGGTGCACTTGGACGTGACAAGAGCTTTTATGATTATGTTGACGATAAGGAAAACAGCGGTCTGCGCATAAAAAAGCGTTTTGAGTATGGTGTTTCCAACACTATCAACAGAACGAATCCCTACCTGAACTACATTATCCGTAATAATTTCACATCTGAATCATTACCGTTGTACCTGAGAGAGGAAAATTATTCCATTATCAGAAACAATCTCGATAAAGTGGAACTGCTGCATTGCGACTTGATGGCACTGCCTGATATGAAGTTCGATTTCTTCAATCTGTCTGATATTTTTGAATACATGAGCGATGAGGCTTTTGCCGAAAATCTCGCAAAAATCGGGGAAATTTCCAACATTGGCGCACGCATGGCATATTGGAACATGCAAACTACACGGCGTATAAGTGACGAAAAATGGACGCTTGATGAGCAATTGTCAAAAGACCTTTTCAGGCAGGACAGAGCTTATTTTTACAGAGATTTCCTTGTTTATCAGAGAGGGGAGTAACGCGGCGGTGAGCAGAATTATTTCCGAATTTGACGCGGTGTGCGGTGAAAACTTAGACCGAACGGCTTTTGTGTTTATACGAGACGGCAAGATCATAAGCAAGACCTACCGCGAGTTGGCAGAGGATATGCAGTTAAAAATTAAATATCTGCTTGGGTGCGGAGTAAAATATGGCGATAAAATTCTGGCATTTGCTAATGAATCTTACGACCTGTGCGTGTTTATGCTTGCGGCAATGCGTATCGGTGCGTCAATAATGTATGTTGACATATGGGCAAAGCAGGACCG
>JBGUUF010000115.1:0-2953 GCA_045133435.1 Acutalibacteraceae bacterium | reverse complement strand
AAATCATTACAGAGGAAAATCTCGGCAAGGTGCTTATCCTCACGACATTTGACGATTACGACCTCGTTCGCAAGGCGATAAAGAACGGCGCGAAGGGTTATCTTATCAAGAATCACACCCCCGACAAGCTCAAGCAGTTGAAAAAATCCGTCCACGACGGTATTAACGTGCTGGACGAGAGCGTGTTTGAAAAAATGGCGGAAATGCAGTCGGTCAAGAGCGAGAATTTCGACGATTCGCCGTATTCACAGCGCGAGCTGGAAATCATAGCGGCAGTGGCAGACGGGCTTTCCAATAAAGAAATTGCGGCGAAGCTGTTTCTGAGCGAAGGCACGGTGAAAAATTATATAAGCAGCATTCTCGAGAAGGGCGGCTTGGAGCACCGCACACAGCTTGCGGTATATTACCTGACGGGTCGAAAATGAAAATCACCGACACACTTTTTTGAATAGGTGTGTCGGTGGTTTTTTATTCGTGGTGTGCAAGAAGCTGATTTTTGATGTCCCACAGCTTTTGCGACAGGTCAACGTAGTAATTGTGCGGGTTCTCAAATCGCTTGACCTCGTCCCACAGCAGGTCGATTTGCTGTGCACAGTATTCGCGGATTTGATGAATGTCGGGCAGGTCGTAAACCAACTTGCCGTTTATAAACACCGGCACCTGTAATTCGCGCGCGGTGAAATTGGTAAGCGTTTTGGTTTTCCATGTGGCGTTGGGGTCGAATATCGTGAGCGGCTTGTTCTCGTCGATAGTTTCGTCATAAACGCAGAGCTGATCCGCCAACGCCTTGCCGCTGTCCTTGTCAAAAAGGCGGTAGACCTTCTTGAAGTGGGGATTGGTGATTTTGGCGGTGTTCTCGCTGATTTTGATTTTCGGGATAATTTCGCCCTGTTCATTTTCGACGGCAACCAGCTTATACACCCCGCCGAATACAGGCGCGCTCTTTGAGGTTATCATGCGTTCGCCCACGCCGAACACGTCGATTTTCGCGCCCTGGAGCATGAGGTCGCGTATCAGATATTCATCCAGCGAGTTTGATGCGACAATTTTACATTCGGTTAATCCCGCCTCGTCCAGCATTTTCCGCGCCTTTTTGGAGAGATAGGATATATCGCCCGAATCCAGACGAATGCCGAAATTGGTGATTCCCTTGGGCACAAGTTCCTCTTTGAAAACACGGATAGCGTTGGGAACACCGCTTTTGAGCGTGTTGTAGGTGTCAACAAGAAGTGTGGCATTGGTGGGATAAAGCTGACAGTAGCACTTGAACGCCTCATATTCGCTGTCGAACATCTGTATCCACGCATGCGCCATAGTTCCACCCGCTGGCACGCCATAAAGTTCGTCGGTGATCGTGCATGACGTGCCGCCGCATCCGCCGATATATGCCGCCCTCGCACCGATTATCGCACCGTCGGCACCCTGAGCGCGGCGGGAACCGAATTCCAGCACAGTTCGTCCGTCAGCCGCGCGAACGATTCGATTGGCTTTGGTTGCGATAAGCGATTGGTGATTGACCGCGAGAAGCAGGTAGGTTTCGATCAATTGCGCGTCGATAGCAGGAGCTTTGACCGTGAGAATAGGTTCGTTCGGGAATACAGGCGTGCCCTCGGGTACAGCATAAATATCGCCCTTGAATGAGAAATCCGAAAGATAGGCGAGAAATTCCTCATCAAAAATTCCCTTGGCGCGGAGGAAGTCTATATCGTCCGAGCTGAAATGCAGATTTTCGATGTATTCCACCACCTGCTCCAGACCCGCCGCAATTGCAAAACCGCCGTCATCGGGGACCTTTCGGAAAAACAAATCAAAATAAACAGTGCGCTTATACATGCCGTTTCGCAAATAGCCGTTTGACATAGTAAGCTCGTAAAAATCACAAAGCATGCTTAAATTTCGTTCAGTCATAATTATCACCAGCCTTATGTAAAACTATCGGTTTATCACATTTATCTGAAGTCCCTGCATTACGTCCAGCGCGGCATTGTGCAGAGAATCGTCGTTGCTTGCAGTACATGCCGCGTCCACGATGACGGGAACTTCGGGCAGGGCGGTTTTGGCTATTATCGCGTTGGAGAGAACGCAGATATTCGAGACAACGCCTACCAGCTCGATGCTGTCGTAATGTCTGCCGCGCAGATAGTCCATCAATTCATCTGAGCCGAATGTGTGCTTGTATATGCATTTGTCGGCGTTGGATTTGGCTGCGGCGACTCTGCCGTAGAGCTTGTGACCTTCCGTGCCGTCAATGCAGTGGGGGATAGGCAGCTTGCGCCCCTCCTGAGTCTGCATGTAATTATCACGATGAGTGTCGAATGTAAATATTATTTCTCCGCCCGAGGCGCGGTATTCGGATATTTTTTCAGCGATTTTATCTTCAAGTGCGACGGCTTTATAAAATCCAAGCGCACCGACAACAAAATCGACCTGATAATCCACAACGATCAGACATTTCATTAAACATATCCTCCCTTGAATCAGTTGATGAGTTTAGTATAACATATTATTTCCGAAATGTCTGTGTATATCTTTTTAATATTAATTATTCGGAATTTTTTCAGGTTTTTTCATTTTTTTGCAAATTCCACTTGACAAACGCAAAACAGTGTGGTATATTATTAAGGCACTCGCGAGAGCGGTGCGGAAATCAAATAAATGCGAGTGTGCTGGAATTGGCAGACAGGCACGTTTGAGGGGCGTGTGTTGCACGACGTACGGGTTCAAGTCCCGTCACTCGCACCATTGATTGAAACTCACAGATACCTAGAAATGGGCATTTGTGAGTTTTTGTTTTTACTCTGAAATTTCGGTTTGGTGTTTATTTGGTGTTTACGGGCAAAAAATCCCCCGACTTCATGGTTATGTGAAATCAGGGGATTCGTATCAGTTATATTTGTTTTTGTTATTGATTGGAGCAAAATTCAAAGCATTGCTTATTGCTTCAGATGCTTTG
>JBGUUF010000114.1:0-6250 GCA_045133435.1 Acutalibacteraceae bacterium | reverse complement strand
AATTCTCGACTGATTGATGATGGGCTTCGGTCTAATCTCCTTGACATTTCTCGGATACTCAGACCCTCTTTTTTAAATTCTTGTAGACTTTTTCTTTCCTCTATGGTAAAATGCGTGTATGACATCATGTTTTTCCTTCCTGAATGTTTGGTAGCACTTACATTTTACCACTGGAATCTCATGATGTCTATTTTTTTACGCACTTCATATTATAATCTGCCCTTACTGCCATTCAAGGAATGGCGGTTCCCCTCTGGATTCCCATTGTAGCGCTGTCTACTTTAGTTTTTCTGTGATTTATCCCAATCTTGACAGTGTTAAGATTGTATGCTATAATCAATCTAAACAACGTTAAGATTAGAGACTGAAAATCATGAGCAATTCATATCATCACGGAGATTTAAAAAATCAGCTTATCGAAGCGGGTATTCAAATGCTTCAGCGCGAGGGCATTGAGAAACTTTCGCTACGCAAGCTGGCGGCGGTGTGCGGAGTAAGTCCCGCCGCGCCTTACAGCCATTTCGAGAGCAAGGAAAAATTACTGGAGGCTATGCAGGAGCATGTGTCGCGGCAGCTTTTACAATGCCTACAGGATGCAGTCGAAAATTGCAGTGAGCCGAATTCGCCGCAGGCGGTCGCGGATATAGGCAAGGCTTATGTGATGTTTTTCATCGAACATCCAGATTACTACACCTTCTTATTTTCACAGCCGTGCGCGAAAATTGACCTGTCGATGAACTCAGACTCAGAGGATTTCCCGCCGTTTCGGTATTATCGCGAGACAGCCTGCCGCATTTACCGAGAACTTGGATTGCCCGAAGAGCGCATAAAGTACGGGATCATCAGCATGTGGGCGAAGGTCCACGGCATCGCGGCGATCGCCTCGATGAAATACGTCACCAAGGATTTCGAGTGGACAGACGTGCTGGACAAAATATTGAAGGAGTGACGCGGCATGAGCAAATCAAAAAAGACAACGGGGGCAACAGCTTTGAAAATTATCGTAATTTTGGCGGCAGTTATATTGACAGCGGTTTTGGCACTGATACTTTCATTTGTGATAAGCAGTAAGGGCAAAGTCAAACCTGTGACCGACAACGACGGCAATCAAATCGCGGGAAGTATCTCGGAAAAATGCTTTGTCGAGATAAACGGCTTCGAGATGGGCATGTTTATCCGAAGCGCGGATGCTGAAAATCCCGTGCTGTTGTTTCTTCACGGCGGTCCTGGCATGCCCGAATATTTCTTGGAGGAAAAATATCCCACAGGCTTGGAAAAATATTTCACGGTGGTGTATGCCGACCAGCGCGGCGCGGGGCTTTCATACAGCGATGACATTTCCGCCGAAACCATGAATATTGAGCAGCTTGCCGATGACATCGCCGTGCTTACCGAATATTTAAAGGAGCGTTTTGGCAAGGAGAAAATTTATTTGATGGGGCATTCGTGGGGCAGTGCGGTCGGCATTATGACTGCGCACAAATATCCCGAGCTGTATTATGCATACATAGGCATGGGGCAGATCGCCAACGATGAGCTGAACAGTCAGATGAATTATGAGTATCTGGTGAATTACTTCACCGAAAAGGGCGACAATGCTATGGTGCGTAAAATCAACAAATACAAGACCGACGACGGCTGGAATGCTCCGGGAAATGTCGTGGAGCAGATACTCTGCAAGGCGGGTGCCGCGACCACGCGTGAATGCCGGTCCGACGCGTTGGACATCTTCCTGCCGATAATGTGGAATTCGGAATACACCTTCGGGGAGAAATGTAACATCTGGCTTGGAAAGATGAGCTCGGCAAAAACACAGCTCATGCAGGACAGATATATTGATTTTATGAACGTATACACCGAATTTGAGCTGCCGATATATTTCTTCTCGGGGGCGTATGATTACACGGTAAACCACGAACTCTCCGCGATGTATCTGGACAAAATCACCGCGCCCGACAAAGGCTTCTATCTTTTTGAGGATTCAGCACACAGTCCCCTGTTTGAAGAACCTGAAAAGGCCGTGGAGATCTTACTCGACATTTGCAAATAGCAAAAACAGATGTATTTCAAATCCAAAATGAAATACATCTGTTTTTTATCAGATCATATAAAATAAGCTGCTTATATCGGAAGCCGCCTGCACGTCACTTCCGTCGAAATTCATACTAAAAACTGTCCCGTCATCATAGAAGTATATTTTCCCCTCAACCATCTGCAACTGAGTTGCATTGCAGCTATATAATTTATTAGTATTGACACCGTCAGAACTGATGTAATATATGCCGTCTTCCTCCGGAGTATTTTGCCATGAAGAATACATATATGTGGTAAAATAAACAACATTTTCGCTCACATTAAATCCAAATATCTTCTGCGGGGTCTTGATCATGGTCACAGTATCTCTGTCGTTTATATTGAACCCGTTGGCAATCAATTTTTCAATGTCACAGATATAAAATTCATCCGCATTGAAAAAAGAAGCTAGTGTAAAATACAGCCTGCCGTTTTCGATGCAAAATGAAGATATTGATTTCTCGAGTATCATCTTGCGTCCCGTTCCGTCAAGATTGGTTCTGATAAGCTGCTGAGATTTGTAATCGTAAATATACAGCTTATCTCCGTCGGGATAAAAGTTGCATGTGCCCTTATCATAGACACCCAGCTCTTCGCGCGTTCCGCCCTCGACAGGAAGGCGATAAAGAACATGCGACTCATCCGTGATCACAAAATAATAAACATATCCGTCATACACCACGGGATTCAGCGCTTTGGCATCGTCAATGCAGGTCAGATCACTGCCGTCCTTTTTCATGCGGAAAAGTCCGCGTATAAATGTGTAGTTACCCTTTGTGCTTATTTCGGGGTCTATCGTGCATTGAGAACAAAATATCACATACTTATCCGTGAGGTTTATGTCATGCATTGTATAATCGCAGAGAATTTCCTTTTTGCCGTCTTTCACCGATATGCGGTATCCTCTCTCGCCTATCTTGTCCTGACTGGTGTATATCCATTCGCCGTCGCAGGCCACCATACCCGACGTATTAACATTGCCCGAGGTAATGCAGGGAGCCGGCTCTGACTCGACTTCAACAGGCGGCACAGGCTCGTTGGTGGGAATGTTATTTGCTTTCGGCAGAAAAAATATCACCGTGACCGACAGCGCGATAACTGCGGCGGCTGCGGCAAAAATTAAAATCGGTCGGAGTTTTTTGGAGGTCTTTGCTTTGCCCTTACCTTTGCTGTATTCCTCGAGCGCCGATTTGCATTCCTCCGCCGAGGAATAACGCTCCTTGAGAGAAAACGCGCACATTTTGCATATTATCTGCCCGAGCACTTCATCGGCATTTGCAGGAGGCGGAAAAGGTGCACCGCTCAGCCGCTTTTCAATGGCAGGCTCCATGTCGGAAAATTTAAAATTCTCCTCCAAAAACGGCAGTCGGCGGTCATTGAGAAGCTGATACATCATTATGCCGAGAGAATACACATCCACGGCGGAGTTGTAGGACTGCCCCGCCGCCACCTCCGGCGCGATGTATGCCAGCGTACCCTTGCGGGAAGCCATCATGGTGCGTTCCTGCAGCTTTGCCGTGCCGAAATCGCCGAGCTGATATTCGCCGTCGGGGGTTATAAATATATTGGCAGGTTTGATGTCACGGTGGATAATATTTTGCGCCCGACATTCAATGAGCGCCGAGCAGAGGTCTATCCCCATTTTGACGATGTCGCTTTGGGTGAACGAAAATTCATCCGAGCGCATAGCCTGATTGAGCGAGCGCAGCAGTTCCATGCGAATCAAAATAAGTCGCAGAGTGACGTCGCCCTCTTGCATTTCCAGTATGCCGTATTCACTGCACCCGACGATCCCCCTCTTGCCGCTCAGCGAGTGCATTATCTTGATCTCGGACATAATATCGCCCGTCATCTCGTCTATGTATTTCTCTGCGCGGTCCTTGTCCGAGCCGAGAATTGACAGAGGTCCGCAGCCGGACTCGTCATTGGATATAGGTATGACCTTGAGCGCGCCCTTGCCGCCGTCGCTGTCGGATATTTCATACACAGTGCCCGAGCTGCCTTCGCCTATGACCGACTCAATGCTCCACCTGCCGAAAATCGGCTGATTGGACATAAGCAGTTTTTCCGCCTTTGCCGAAAGTGACATATTGATTCCCCCTTCCTCAAATATCTAGTTTTTTCCTAATAAATGCAGTATTTCGTTAGTGCTGTCCGAATCCATCGTCATAAGCGACTCGGTTATATATTCGTACAAGTCGGCGTTGTCGTTGCAAAGATAATCTGTCATGCCGTAACGCTGAATTATTTTATCGCATTTTGATTTTATCTCGGGATTCTTGGTGAACTGCCGCAGCATCACTGCGTTTGAAAACTCTATTCCCGGGTTTTGTATCACGGCATTTTCCGCCGCGAATATTATCAGACTTTCCAGCTTGTCGCGAGCGCAGAGCTTCTCCATCCCCGACAACGCGAGCATGGTGTTGAGGTCGTCGGCAGTCATGCGCATATGTATGCCGAGTGCAATAAGACTTATGCGCGAGGGGATAGTTCCGTAGCGCCGCAATTTGCTTATCATCGTATTGAAACTCGCCGCAGTGGCGGGGTTGTCTATGCATTCGCTGAGGAACGAATTGAGCGTGCCGTGATTTCCGTCAACATCGGCGGTATTCATGGCGACGTATGAATCAATAAAATCCAGCAATTTTGTATAACAGCCCGCGAACGCCTCAATGTTCTGCTCTACAAAGGCTTCAAACTGCACTATGGTGCTGACCGACAGCAGTTCGGATTCAAGCTGTTCGGTGGCAAGGCAGTGGAGACTGTCGCCCTTGCTCCTCCTGCGTCTGTTTAATATATCGCAGAGCACGGAGGAAAAATGCTGTTTGAGTTCGACAGACTGCGCATAATTCAGATCATTCCTCAGTGCGAAGATAGTCACCGCGTCGTCGATATTTTTTACATTCAGTTTGGGATATTTGCCGTACCGCTGGAGAAAGTCGTTCAGTTCGTTTGAATTCATCCTCACCGCGAAGCCTATCTGAATAAACTGCTTGCGGCTTCTGGGAAGCTGTCCCTTTTCGCACCATGATATTATGGTATTACGGCTCATACCGCACAGCTCAGCGAATTCGGTATAGGTACATCCGCTTGAATCCAGCAGGTAATTTATAAAATTCTTCCAGTTCACAAAATAGTTGCTGTATTTGTCCAGAAGCATATGTATATCGTCAATATCCTCGCATTTTGATATTGCGTCATAAAAATGATCCGTGCGTCCGTCGTGAATATTAAAAGGCATATTGATCTCCCGCTATAACTTTCATTAATGTTATTTTATGTCAATAATACACAAATGTCAAGGCAAATCGCGGTGTCAATTCGATTAAAAGTTTGAATTAGCGCGTGATATAATTGTAACTGCAAAAAGCAAAGTTTAAAAGGAGTTAGGTTTATAATGAAGAAAAAAATTATATCATTAATGTTAGCAGCAGCTATGGTGATTTCAATGATGGCATCATGCTCAATAACCATAGGCAGCTCAAAGGACGATGAAACAAGTTCCGCAGATGACACAAGCAGCATCAGCATCACGACAGATGATGACACCTCCGGCGATGACACATCGAGCGAGGAAGTCTCCAATTCTACACCTGTAAATGTTGATGATATCGACATTGCTGATAAATGGGATAGCTGGCAGATCGCGGTTGACGGCGATGTATATACAATTCCCTGCGATTTGTCCGAGTTTAAGAAAAACGGCTGGGAACTGAAAAATTCCGACGGCACGCTCAAATCCAATCAGTACACCCTTATCGGTCAGACTTTGAAGAAGGGCGACTTGAGCATCTCGGCTCAGTTAGTCAACATGACCGACAACGAGGTCGCTATAGCTGATTGTCAGGTCGGCAGCGTTAAGGTAACACTGGACGATAATGTGAGCGCAGTTCTTCCCGGCGGAATTGTTTTTGACAAAAATCTCACCGTTGAGGATGTAAAGGCAAAATACGGCGAGCCCGACGATATTACTGAGAGCGAGAAGTCTGTAACCTTGACCTATGACGGCGGTTATTACATGGAAGTTGAGTTCTGCTTCTATAATGAGGACAGCGGTATGAAGGAATACAGTTATGTACTTGTGGAGAACTTCGGCGTAAAATAATCAGTACTGTTCTTTATTCTGTGACAATAAGAAATAACATATCACATGCGAGGGGTGTGCAGTTATCTGCAT
>JBGUUF010000113.1:0-2013 GCA_045133435.1 Acutalibacteraceae bacterium | reverse complement strand
GTGTTATTGCGATCAGTACACAAATTGTGATGAGCATTGCTGCGGCGCTGAATTCGACGTCAAAACGGAAACCAGCCTGAAGCGCAAGCATATTGACCAGTGTGGGAAGCAGCAGGTACGACAGCGCAACGCCGATTGCCGATGCAATGATTCCTACTGCAATGTACGGAATTACAACGGAGGCTATGATCATATTTGATGTAAAGCCAAGCGCCTTTAATACTCCCATGTTGGACATTTCTTCTTCAATGGTGTTCTGAATACGGAACTTGCAGAGGAACATGCTCACAAGCAGCACTATCAGTGCGAATGCCAGCAGAATCACGATGAGCAGATTGCAGACCATTGTTCGTGCCTGCTTCTTACTTTCGACTGTGGAACTGAATACGATGCTCGCATTGTTCTCCTCAGCGATCTCGCCTATCTCATCAAGAACGCTCTTGACATCCGCGTTTTCCGAGGTTTCTACGGAATAGCATACAACCTGATTTTCGGTGTTTTCCTCGGCAAATTCGCGATAGATATTATTAGGAAGATATACACCGATCGTGCCCGCGCTACAATTGCCGTACTGCATTTCCTGTACGATACCCGTGATTTGGAATGTATACTCGCCATTGTCTGTTTTAAATGTGATTTCTTCGCCGACAGCAAATTCGCCGAACTCCGCTATATACAGTGGCAAGTAAATTGGGTTGTCATGCTCAGATTCGCTTTGTTCCATGCTTTCAAGGTCGTTCATCTTATGGATGTCGTTTTTATTGTAGAAGACGATGTTCGTATCAAAGTCTTCGCCGCGAAATTCCTTTATTATTGCGCTTGACAGCAGGACCGCATCGCGTTTTTCGATGCTCTCAACGTCCTTTGACGCTTTGATTTCTTTTGTGAGTTCCTGAGAATCCATCATCTTAGGCACGATCACATCGACATCGGAGGAATTCAGCTCGGCAGATTTTGCGTCATAGGCGGGATCAATGCTGAATGACAGCACCAGCGCAAGGTTGAGGATGAGCGCGGTGAGCAGTATTATGATTCCGACGGAAAAATACTGCTTTTTATCTTTTTTCAGATTGTGAAACGCAAGGGGAATTATTTTACTCATTTTTATAAACCATCCTTTTCTCGAGTTTTTTCTGCTGTAAACCGAAGTAGCTTTTCAGCTTACCATCCCATCTCTGTAAGGAATGCATTCAGCTTTTCGTTGCGGGCTGAATCGTTTGGAGTGTATCTGCCGAGGCCGCACTCGCCGAATATCTTTCCGTCTCTCAGGTAAATTATGCGATTACCGCGGAGCGCAGATTTCTTGTCGTGAGTTACCATAATAATGCTCTGTCCGTCGTTGGAGAGTTCTGTGAATACATCAAGCACCGCGTCGGAGTTGCTGGAATTGAGTGCGCCTGTCGGCTCATCGGCAAAGAGCACCTCGGGACGGTTGATGACCGCTCTGACGATTCCCGCGCGCTGAGCTTCGCCACCTGAGATCTGTGATGAGAATTTCTTTTGGGTTATCTCTGGAATGTTGACCTTTTTGAAAAGCTCGGATGCTCTGCGGACGATGTCTTTTTTCTTGCCGCCTACGAGAAGTCCCGCTGTCAGCACGTTGTCCATGAGGCTCATTTTGTCGAGCAGGTAAATTTGTTGGAATACAAAGCCGCAGTGCTTTCTTCTGAATATTGCCAGTTTGTCGGCATCGTATGCTGTGATGTCCTCACCGCAGAAATTGATGCTGCCCGATGTCGGCTTATCCATGCCCGAGAGCGAATACATCAGTGTAGATTTGCCTGCGCCAGATGAACCCATAATTACTGTGAAGTCGCCTTTCATTATATCGAGGTCAAGGCCGTTGATGATAGTCTGTTCTGTTTCTCCGCTGCGGAAGCTTTTCTTTAAATTTCTCGCTGAAATAACTGTGTTGTTGTTCATGTCGTGTACTCCTTTTTTGTTTTGATTTGTGTTCGGTCACCCGACCGTTGGTATGCATTGAGTATAGCCCCGAATCGGAAAATACACCAC
>JBGUUF010000112.1:0-2537 GCA_045133435.1 Acutalibacteraceae bacterium | reverse complement strand
TGTTTTATTATGCCGAAAATAGGAAGAAATGACCCATGCTGGTGCGGCAGCGGTGTGAAATATAAGAAGTGCCATCTCGATTTTGACCGCCGTATCCGTGAATTCGAGTTCATGGGCGCAGAGGTGCCGTCTCATGACCTGCTCAAAACTCCAGAGCAAATCGAGGGTATACGCGAGAGTGCCAAAATAAATATCGCAGTGCTGGACTATGTGGCGGAGAATATCCGCCCCGGCATCACTACCGGTGAGATTGACCGCTGGGTGTATGAACAGACTGTCAAGCGCAACGCCATCCCCGCCCCGCTTGACTATGAGGGATTCCCCAAGAGCGTTTGCACCTCAATAGACGATGTGGTCTGCCACGGAATTCCGTCGGATGATGTGGTGCTCAAGGAGGGCGACATTGTGAATGTCGATGTCTCCACCCTTTACAACGGCTATTTCTCGGATTCGTCGCGAATGTTCTGCATAGGCGAGGTGTCGGAGGAGAAAAAGCGTCTGGTCGAAGTCACCCGCGAGTGCGTTTATAAGGGACTTGAACAGGTGAAGCCGTGGGGATTCCTCGGGGATATGGGGCAGGCTGTGCATGAGCACGCCGTCAAAAACGGCTACAGCGTGGTTCAGGATATCGGCGGTCACGGCATAGGTCTGGAATTCCATGAAGACCCGTGGGTCAGCTATGTTTCAAAGCGTGGCACTGAAATGTTAATGGTGCCGGGAATGGTGTTTACTATAGAGCCGATGGTCAACATGGGTTCGGACGAAATATTCCAGGACGAGGACGACGGCTGGACGATATACACCGTTGACGGCAAACCCTCCGCACAGTGGGAGATACAGGTGTTAGTCACCGAAACAGGTTACGAAATACTTGCCTATTGATTTGACTTGCCGCATGAATTCTGCCCGACCTCAGCCAAATAATTTCTGCCCCAGTCGCACATGGCATCGAGTATCGGGATTATGGTCTGTCCGCGCTCGGAGAGTGAATATTCTGTCTTTGGCGGCACGACGGGATACACGACGCGCACTATCAATTCATCTGCCTCGAGTTCGCGAAGCTGTTGGGTGAGCATTTTGGGAGTTGCCTGCGGGATGAGCCGTTGAAGCTGGCTGAACCGCAGTGTGTTATTTATGAGATGCCACAGGATAAGCGACTTGTATTTGCCGCCGATCAGGCTGAGCGTTGCTTCAACAGGGCAGTTAATTTGTTTTTTCATTGTAGGAACCTCCGTGATATCCTTTTGGGTAGTATATTACCAAAAAGTGCATTCTTGCAATAAAGTCAATATATGCTATAATTATAGCACGGGAAGTCAATATTTTGTTCCGCGGAAAAGCTCCTGATTACTTGAAAGGAAAATTTACAGATATGAATTTTATCGACATAGCTAAACGCAGATATTCTGTGAGAAAATACACCGAACAGAAAGTCGAGAAAGAGAAGCTCGACTTGATACTTGAGGCCGCTCGCGTCGCTCCGACGGGCGTAAATGCTCAGCCTGTGCACCTTATAGTCGTGCAAAGTGCCGAAGGATTGGAGAAGATAAACAAAGCCGCCCGCGTATACGGTGCGCCCTGTGTTATTGTGGTGTGCAGCGACGTGGATAAGGCTTGGAAACGCCCTTACGACGGCAAGAATATCGCTGACATTGATGCTTCGATAGCCACCGACCACATGATGCTTCAGGCGACCGAACTCGGCTTGGGAAGTCTGTGGGTGTGCTGGTTCAAGCCGGATGTGATAAGGGAGGAATTTGGCCTGCCCGACAACCTTGTGCCCGTAAATCTGCTGGTGCTGGGTTATGCCGACGGCGAACCGCTGTCGCCCGACCGCCACGATAAGACTCGCAACCCGATCGAGAGTTTAGTAAGCTACGAAACGCTTTGATTTACTGCTGAAATTACAAAAAGGCAATCGTCCATTTGGGATTCAAGTGAACGATTGCCTTAATTTTATTTATTTTTTAAGACGATAAGCTTTTTGAGCCGCTCTGCTATTCATTTAAACATCGAGTAGTTGTTTGCTCTGAGGATCAGGCAGCACTGAGGATGAAGCGTTACCGTGCCGTTGGATACCGCACCGCTGCCGAGAATGGTGCGTGCTCCGTTGAAGCCCTCGGGAAGCTCGATGTGGTGGGTGTTGCAGTCGGAACGGTTGACCGCGACAAAGAGAGAATCTTTTCTGCCTCTGCGGACGAACGACATTACCGAGTCAAGGCACTTGACAGTCTCAAATGTGCCATCGGCGAGACAGTCAACGTCGTTGCGGAGATTGCCGAGCTTTTTGTACCAGCTTATGAGAGACTTGTTCTCGTGACCCCACGGATAGGTGGCGCGGTTAAAGGGATCTTTGTAACCCTCAACTCCAGCTTCGTCGCCATAGTAGATGCAGGGCACGCCGGGGAGAGTGTATTGCAGTACTGTAGCGAGTTTCATCATTCTGATGCCGCGCTCGCGCTGTTCGGGACTGAGGTGAGACTGACTCTGCCAGTCGCGTCCTCTGTTGTATGCAGGTTCGCCGGCGAGAATGGTGA
>JBGUUF010000111.1:0-8837 GCA_045133435.1 Acutalibacteraceae bacterium | reverse complement strand
TTTATTTTTTTCATCTATATTACCACACTCCAATAATAACTTAATACGGTAATTATATATGATTCACAAATGCAATGCAAGTAATATGAAGGAATATATTGAAATTTATGTGTAAAAATGTTAATATACATATAAAAAATGTGGGAATTACTCAGTAATTTCCCACCGAAACGGAGTGTGATCAGATGCAGATATTTATAATCCCCGATCTTAACGACATTGAAGAATGCTGTGCTTTTTCGGAGGAAAATAATCTCGGCTGGGAATTCAACGATTTTATGCTGCCGAATGTGCTGGAGGATTCCGAGAAAATCGAGCGCATCATCAGCCAATACAGTTTCCATGAGCTGCCGCAGGTTCGCAATACACACGGCGCATTTCTTGACATCACCGTGGCGAGCAGCGATTCAAAAATACGCGCGGCATCTGATTTCCGCGTGAATCAGAGCATTGAGCTGGCGGAAAGGATGGGTTGCGGTGCGGTGATCTTCCACACAAATTTTATCGCGAATTTCACCGACAAGCATTATGTTGACGGCTGGGTCGAGCAGAATGCCGAATACTGGACCGCCAAAACTGCCGAATGTGGAAACGTCAATATACTGATTGAAAATATGTTCGACATAACTCCTCAACTGCTTTCGCGGCTTGCAAAGAAAATGAAGGGCGCACAGCGGTTCGGCGTATGTTTTGATTACGCACATTCAGTGGTGTTCGGCAGGGGCAAAAAAAGCCCTGACAGATTTGTCAGAGCCTTGTATCCTTATGTTAAGCACATTCACCTGAATGACTGCGATTTAAAGCACGACCTGCACCTCGCAGTTGGCGACGGACTTATTGACTGGGATGTTTTTGCCGAGCAGTATCTCGAATACATGAACGGTGTGCCCATCCTGCTGGAAGTCAGAGGTATGGAAAAGCAAAAGCGTTCGCTGGATTTTCTACAGGAATTATTTGCCCGCCACGGACTTTGGATAAGTTAAAATTTAACCTTATACTTCCGGCGAAGCTCGACGGGGTGGTATCTGGATTTGTTGTGGCGGATCCCCTCAAGCCCCATATCTTCGCCCCAGTTGATGTATTCCGCATTCGGGTGCATTTGCTCAGCCATACTGCGATGGAGGAAGTAGGTAAGTCCGTCCATGTGCTCGGAATTTTTCTGCGTGTGGAAAAACACACATTCGTCCGAAATGAAATCGCCGAAACCGAATGAAAGCGGGATGCCGTTTTCATGTACCAGTCCGAGAATGTGATCTTTACTGTCATAAATATCGCCCAGGCGCATAAATGCCTTCTTCTCGCAGCCGAACAGACATTCGTCGCAGTTGCGGTAAGAGCACCATTTGTCAAATATAAATTCGCAGTCGCGGCGGGCGTTGATGTCGTTAAAATCACATTGGGTGAATGTCGCGGCGGGATGTCTTTGGATAAACCTGTCGTATTCATGCCGTTTGGTTTTGTTGCGCTTTCCCTCCAAGGTGATAAAGTCGGTGTTGTCATAGATGTAATCGCTGAAATCACAGTCAAACGACACTTGCCATTCAAAAGGCAGTGTGCGCAGGATCTCCAGCTCGCTCTCACTCACGCATTCGATTTGAAAATCAAAGCCTGACTCGTCAAAAGTTTTTTTGAGCAGAAGTATCTCCTTCATCAGCGGATCAGTATCGCTGTCAAAAAGAGTGTAGACCGCCATTTCGCCGTCTATGCCTATACCTATGATAAATAAGGCGTGCGGTGTTGTTCTTACGCGGTAATGCATGGAATTCATCCACATGTAACAAGCTGTGAAGGACAGATCGCCGAATACTATCTTACTGCGGTATTTTTCAAATTCCGCAATATCTGTGCTGACAGGCTCGTGAAAAAGCCCTTCCGCAGTCAGCTTGTCAATAAACATTATCTGCGTCGATCGGTTTTTAATCGACATATTGAATTCCCCTCTTTAAATGCCTATGCGTTTAATAAATAAACTTGACCAATTTTACCACATGTTTTTCATTAAATCAAGGAGTTGAATCGCTTTGAGAAAAAATAATATTCAAAGGCTGCTGCTTATGCTTGGAATTGCATTGGGGTTGACGGCAATAATTTTATTCTGCAATTTCAGCGGAAACGGTCTGCTGCCGTCAACAAAGTTTAATATCGACGAGGCGGTCTACACCTGTTCGGACGATCAGGGCAGAACCTTTCTCGTTGACAACGAATGCCGCCGCGTATCGTGCATTTCGCCCGAAGGTCAGGTGCAGTACATAATTCCCGACATTCCGTTTGAAGGCATAGGCTTCGTTACGGATATAATTGCGTCACAGGACGGCGGCTGCTATGTGCAGTATCTTTTTCAAAACACCGAATCCTACACAACAAAATTTGAATCAATATGCAGATTCGACTCCTTCGGCAAACTTCAAAAGGAGGTCTACAGAATTGATTATGAAAATGCAGATGAACCGCCCCACCGCAACAATCAGATATTCGGCCTGACGCTTATTGATGATGAACTTTTGTTCATGCTCAAGCAAAGCGACGGCATCCATTTCATATCGCTGAATCTGAACACCAACACCGCAGTCGAAAACGGCAGACATGAGGGCGAGAATGTGTCCTTTATGCACCTGTTTGAGCGGTACATCTCAAAGGATGAATATATATTCACCAAGGCTGACGGCGGCATAGGCAGAGGAAAAGTCGGTGGCGAAGAAAAGATCATAGCAGAATTTGACTATGACATCGACAACGGCGGCGTACAGCCTTACTACATAGACGGCGATGCCGAATGCATTTATATAAACGATATAAACAACGGCACTATAATAAAGGTAAACAACGACGGCACTTGTCAGGAGGTCATGGGCGCAAGCTCTGTCGCATTTGACGAATGGTGCGGCTATTTTGATTTTTATGACGGAAATATCACTGCGGTGTCGGGGGATAAATTGTTGGTTTTGGATTCCGACGGCAGTTTCAGGAGCATCGGCACGTCATTGAGCAAGTCGCCGATACTATATGTACCGTCATATATCGCGCTGGTCTGCGCTGCTGCGTCGGCGGTATGTCTGATAATATGCCTGATATATTTCCTGAAATTCAAAGTGAAGCTGCGATTGTCGATCTTTGTCAAGCAGATAATCGTAACTGTCCCCATCATTATAGTAATGCTGGCGATGAGCCTGAATTATGTGCACGGCGCGGTTTTTGACATGCTCATGGCGAATATGGAAGAGAGAGTAATGGCGTTTACCGTGCTGAATTCGGATGAATTCAACGGTGATGAGATTGAGAAATTGACCGGCTATGACAGTCTGAATACGGAAGAGTTTCACAACATGAGAGGAATGCTTCAAGGTGTTCTCAACGGCAACAAGGACACATGGAACAAGGCGTATTACACCGCAATATACCTGCTGCGCGGCAATGATATGTACTTGCTGGCGATAAGCAACGATTCTTACCCAAATTTCAGCTATTACGACACGATAGACGAAAGCTGCGGTGAGTGGGACGCATTCAACAACGGCAAGAGCTTCGTTTCTACCGATTCGGATTTTGAGGGCGATTGGGTATATGCGCAGGCACCTATCTACAATTCAAAGGGCGAGATAGTTGCTGTGTTTGAGGCAGGCGCAGACCTCAATGCCTATGAAATAATGGCCGACAAGCTTATATCAGACACCACGGGGAAATTTATGATATTCTTCCCGATATTTATGCTTTGCATAGTGGCGGCGGCGTTCTTTACCGTCAATCAGCTCAGAAAGACGCGCTATGCCGTGGAGGAGATAGCAAACGGCAACTTCGATGTGCGTATTTCGGGACTTTCACGCGACGAGATAGGCGACATAGGTCGCGGTGTGAATATCATGGCGGAAAAGCTGATGGTGTCGTTCAACAACTCCGAACAGCTCAAGGACACATATTTTAAATTCGTTCCCATACAGTTCATGCAGCTTCTCGAAAAGAAGTCTATTTCGGACATCAATCTCGGCGATGCAGTCTGCACTGATATTACCGTACTTTTCTTCGACATCCGCGCATTCTCCAAAAAGTCCGAGATGATGACTACTTCGGAAAATTTCAGATTTGTAAATGCCATCACCGAAACAGCAGGCCCGATCATCCGCAAGCATGACGGTTTTGTGGATAAATACATCGGCGACGCTGTAATGGCACTTTTCACCGATGCGCAGTCGGCAGTGGATGCCGGCATAGAGCTATATCAATCGCTCGTGTTGGACAGCAGTGCGCTTAAATTCGGCGGTGAAGAGGTGCGCATAGGAATCGGTATACATTCAGGTATGTCCATGCTGGGTATTATCGGCGAAAAGGAGCGTCTCTCCAGCACGGTCATATCAAACACGGTCAATCTCGCTTCCCGCCTTGAATCGCTCACCAAGCAGTACAACGCGGGCATGATAATTTCCAAGGATACAATGGACCGTCTCAGCGACGCGAATAAATATAACCTCCGTTTCCTCGGCATGGTTCAGGTCGCGGGCGTAAATGAAGTTAAAGCGCTGTATGAGGTGCTTGACTGTCTGGACGAGGTCGAAAAGTCCGCCAGAACCGAAACTAAGGAGGCATTTGAAAACGGTGTCAAGAGATTCCACCTCGGCAATTACGAGGGCGCGCTAAAGTGCTTTGAAGAGGTGAAACGATCCAACCCCAACGACAAGTGCATTGATAAATATACGGCACTGGTCGAGCGCTGCATAAATTCGGGTGCCGCCGACAGCGGTGTTATACAATTCACTCAAAAGTAAAAAACGTATTTTGTGGAAGCTTAATCCCCCCGCCGACATTACCGTAATGTCGGCGAGGGGATTAAAATTAAATACAAGTATATTATTCTTATAAAAAGCGAATGAACCGATATCATAATCCTCTTTATTGCCATCAATAACAAGCTCATTACAATAGGTATCATAATTAAATCTATAGTCCGATTTTAGCTCTGCTTTTCACTTTGGTTTGCAGGGCTCTGCCCTGCACCCGCGATGGACCCTGCCCCTCGACCCCGCCAAAGGAGATAACCGCCATTCAAGGAATGGCGGTGTCCCCCTTTTGGGAACCCGATGTAACGCAGTCAATGTGAACGCTACTTATCTCCATAAATTAAGAAAATCGTAAGAAATACTCAACCTAATCTTAAAGCACTATGCGGCAGTCATAAATATAATTAATTTCAGAAGCAAAAGGAAATATATGCCGATGGAGGTATTATTTATGTATTACGAAAATTACCAAAACGATCGCCGCACTTCAAAAGCACCGAATATAAAAATCCTCCTATCGCTAGCGGTCGCGGCGGCAATCGCCTGTGCATTTATCTGCGGGAATATTTTTGAATCGGACAGCGTGAGCGAGTATTATGACAACACGCTGGACTGTTCGGATTTCGTTCAGCCGTCGGTCAAAAACAACATCGACCTCGCAAAATGGGCGCAGATGGCATGCGACAACGGCTGGGGCTACGTCTACGGGACTTTCGGCTATGTCCTGAGCGAGCAGATGCTTTACGACAAACTCGCGCAGTATCCCGCGATGGTGGGCGAAAACGAGAGCTTCATTCGCCAAAACTGGCTTGGTCGCCGAACTGCCGACTGCATGGGTCTGATAAAAAGCTACATGTGGTACTCTCCCGACAGCAATTCGATAATCTACAACGGCGGCGGTATGCCCGACATCGGCTGCGACAGGCTGTTTGAACAAGCAAGTGTCAAAGGCACGATAGACACGATTCCCGAAACCGTCGGTCTGGCGGTGTGGACGGAGGGACACATCGGAATTTACATAGGTGACGGTTACGCCATCGAAGCGCAGTCCACCCGCGACGGCGTAAAGAAAACAAAGCTCCGCCGCCGCAATTGGACGCACTGGTTTGAAATACCTTATATTCAATATAATTAATAATGTATAATATATAATTTATAATCATATGTGAAATTAACCTAATATCCTATTTTGAGTATTTCTCACTATTTTGAATATTCCTATTGACAAACGGGAAATAATAGTGTATCATCTAAGTGTACTAGTTAAGATAATACAGCTAATACGCTACGGCAAAAAATATTGATGATACGAGGTGAGAATATTTATGTTTATTATCGACAGCCTTTCACGCATTCCCGTTTATGAGCAGATCGTCAAGCAGACCGAGAATTTTATTCTGACAGGTGTGCTTCAGCCCGATTCGCCCATGCCTTCGGTCAGAGCAGTGGCGGCCGCAACATCCTCCAACCCTAACACCATTCAGAAGGCATACACCCAGATGCTCGGGCGCGGGATACTCTATGCAGTGCCCGGCAAGGGCAGTTTCGTCAGCCGAGAGGCGAGGGATAAGCTGCGCGAGGAATGTGCGGCAAGCTTATCCGAAGTCGAAAATCTTGCCGCCGGCTTTGCGCGGGCAGGCATAGAAAAAAATCTGGTGATAGACGCGGTCGAACGCGGCTATAAATCTATCGACCAATAGGAAAGGATTGAATATATAAATGATTAAGGCGGAAAATATTACCAAGAAGTTCGATGATTTTACCGCGCTGGATTCAATTGATCTATCTGTAAATACCGGCAGCATTTTCGGACTTGTCGGTTCCAACGGCGCAGGCAAATCCACCCTCATGCGTATTATGTCGGGTGTTTATGCGGCTGACGGCGGCAAAATCACCATAGACGGTCAGGACATCGCAGGCAATCCCGAGGTGAGAAAAAATCTTATCTACGTTCCCGACGACCTCTATTTTCTCCCCAACGCCAACATGAACAGCATGGCGAAGCTCTGTAAAAACACGCGCGCTCAGTTTGATGAGGATGAATACAAGGCACTCGCTGAGAAATTCGATGCAAGCCTCACCAAGCCCATTCGCTCCATGAGCAAGGGCATGAAGCGTCAGGCGGCTCTGATTCTCGCACTCGCCTCCAAGCCTGATATTCTGCTTATCGACGAGACTTTCGACGGTCTGGACGTAATCAAACGCCACGGCATGCGCGAAGAAATGTGCAAGGCAGTTGCCGAGCGCGGTCTTACAGTGATCATGGCGACCCACTCAATGCGCGAGGTCGATGATATGTGCGACTCTATCGCAATGCTGCACAAGGGCAGAATTACGGTGCAGTCCGAGTTGGACGATGCAAAGACATCACTTGTCAAGGTTCAGATTGCATTCAAAGATGATTTCGACCAGACCCGTGTGACCTTCGACGGCGCGAAGATAATCAGCTTCACTAAGGACGGCACGGTTGCCACGGTTATCTATGAAAATGACCGCGAGACGGTGGAACGCGCTCTCTGCGCCAAGAATCCGCTGCTCATAAATATCCTCCCGCTGTCACTCGAGGAGGTATTCATTTACAAATGTCAGTGATAATTAAAATAAAGAAAGGACTGAATTGATCCCATGAAAAAAACTTTGAATTCACATACTAAATTCAAGCCTTCGATATTTAGGGAAGGTATGCGCCAGATAAAGCCATTTGGCATCGCCTACACTGTGATATGTGCGATCATCGGTATTGCACTTGCATTGGATGAATTTCCCTTTAAAGATGCCGCTGATCAGCACAGCGTTGTGGCAACACAAATTACCGGCTCAGTTGAGGACACTGTAGTATGGCTTGTTTTATTCTCTGTCATATTCATTTTAGGCGCTTCCATACTGCTATTTAACTTTCTCCGCTCACTCAAGGCGAGAGATTTCTACTGCTCCACACCGAATTCCATATGCACAGTATGGCTCGGCTTTATCACATCAATAATGACATGGGCGGCGATCGGTGTTGTCGCGTCAAATCTTATTCAGCTTCCGTTTTTACTTATAGCTGATGTAAAATATTTCCCCACATGGCTGCTTACAGTCATAGGCACACTTGCGATCGACCTGCTGGCTTGCGGCATAATGTCGCTGGCATGCGCGCTCACCGGTAGAATTATCTCCATGCTGCTTACAGCCGCGGCATTACTGTTTCTTCCCATGTCAATATATGTGATGGCGACAGCCGCTTTTGACAGCTTCTTCTGTTGTTTTAATTTTATAGTTGACGCCATTACAGACTGGGACATCTATTATGGCTATAGAATCAACATTATAACATCTTCCCCGTTAATATTCGGATGTTTGCTGCTCGGTGTGATTTATCTGGCTCTGGCGGCATGGTTTATGACTGTCCGTACAGGTGACGCGGCAGGCAAACCTTTTGTAAACAAGTCGGCGCACCGCATTTCCCTGCTGGCGGTTTCATTTGTTGTGACAGCAGGGATAGCAATTACGCTGTTCGATGTAATTACGAGGACCCTCTTCTGGAATTCCATTGACCAAGTTATGTCTGAAATCCTGTTTTCATCAATTTTTGCAGTATTAGCTGTTGTCTTTTCATTCTGGGCATCAAATGTCATACTTACATTTGACATCAAAAAATCACACCGCATGTTTAAATATCTGCCGATTCCCGTAGTGCTGTGTGCGGTTGTGATTGGCTCGGGCTTTGCCGTCTCAAATGCAGACTTCCACACCGTTCCCACTGTCGACGAAGTCGAGTCCTTTACGCTGGTGCGCAACGACTATCTCAACGACGACCTTGCGATTTACCGCATGCGAGATACCTACGGCCGCATAGTCACTCAAAATTATGAATTTACCGACAAGAAAGTAATTAATTATGTGACAAATGAGATAGATGAGTTTATCCAGTCTTATAATAAGGATTTCAGAAGCATATATTCTAGTTATTTCAGCGATAGCGATAATTATGAGCCTCAAAATACTATCAATATAAAGCTCAATCTGAAAAACGGTGGTTCGATCACACGCGCAATTCCCTGTGACGATGAATTTTGCAAGGTT
>JBGUUF010000110.1:0-5913 GCA_045133435.1 Acutalibacteraceae bacterium | reverse complement strand
ACACAGGCTCGTCAAATCGTTCAGCGTGCGATCAAGCTCCGCGCCGTCATTCCATTCGGGGCAGAGCACTATCTGACAATTCAGCTCGATTCCGCCGTCTGCCAGCTTTTTGATGAATCTAAGCGACTCGCCTGCGTGGGGATTTTTCATCATCTTCACGCGCAGTTCGGGGTTGGTCGTGTGAACCGAAATATTCACAGGCGTTATCTTCATTTTGATTATGCGGTCGATCTCGCGGTCGTCGATGTTGGTGAGAGTTATATAATTTCCAAAAAGGAAAGAGAGACGCGAGTCATCGTCCTTAAAATACAGCGATTTGCGCATGCCCTTGGGGAGCTGGTCGATAAAGCAAAATACGCACTTATTGCGGCAGCTCCGCTGGCTGTCCATCAGATAGGTTCCGCACTCCACGCCGAGGGAATCGTACTCGCCCTTGCGTATCACGATCGTTTTTTTCTTGCCGTCGGATTTTTCTACGCATATCTCAAGTCGCTTATTCGCCTCATAAAAGCGATAGTCGAGGATGTCGTTTATCTCATTGCCGTTTATGGTCACAATTTTGTCGCCCGGCACTATGCCGTTTTTTTCCGCCAAACCCTTGCTCTGAACGCTGCTGACAGTTACAGGCATATTATCTGCTCCTTCTTTGAATTAAGTAAAATAAAAAGCGGCTGTATAAGCATACCCGCCGAAAAATCAGCGAAGATATTACAGCCGCTTTTATCAGATTGCAAAGTCAGAAGAAATTAATACTCCGATTACTTGCTCTCGCCCATTTTTATAACTTCACGACCCTTGTAATAGCCGCAGTTACCACAAATGCGGTGAGGTCTCTTGTATTCGCCGCACTGAGGGCACTTTACAAGCGCGGGAGCGTCGAGCTTCCAAACGCTGGAACGTCTGCTGTTTCTTCTTGCCTTAGAAGTTTTTCTCTTTGGTACCGCCATTATTCAGCACCTCCTTGCTCAAAATAAACATCAGTCTTGCAGCAGCTCATCAAGAACTGCCATTCTGGGGTCAACAGCTTGCTTTTTGCAGCTGCACTTGTCCAAATTAAGATTTTGACCGCACTGCGGACAAAGCCCGAGACAATCCTCAGAACAAAGGTGCTTTATCGGCAGCTCAAGAAGAATATCATCCCTGACCAGTTCATACAGGTCAAGACTATATCCGGGAACAATGATAATATCATCGGATTCCTCATTCTCAGCGGAAAGGGCTAGGGTATGAACGAATTCATACTTCACAGCCTTTTCGGTTTCCGCAAGACATCTGTCACACGGTTTGGAATATTTGAAATCCGCTGTATAGGTCAACTCGACCAAGCCTCCGGTATTAGTGACCTTGCCGCACACCTTGACAGGAGACACGGTAAGTCCTTCACCCTCAGCCGAAACATCGTCAAAGGTAAAGCATTCGTTTACCTCCAAGCGACTGTCGGGCGTGACAAATACATCATTTAACTCAAGCGGCATATTACACCTCGCATACACTCGATAATATATTATAAAGAATCAATTCAGCTTTGTCAACATTTTTTTGAAATAAATGTAAGATTATCTTAAATTATTTGATTTCAGCAAGCTCTGCAATGCCTGCGGGGAAATCTGCGCTGTCGGCAGAGATGGAGAATGTGATCTTTACCTTTGCTTCGTCGGTGAGAGCCTTGACCTTTGCGAGGAATGCCATGAGGTCGTTGAGGTCGCTGCCGCCGATCTTGAGAGTGGAGTCAACGAGGATGTCTGTGATGTCGTAGTTGCCTGCGCAAAGACCGCTGAGGAAGCCGTAAAGTACGTCAAAACCCTCGATGCCGTAGCTCTCGATGTTTACCAGACGTGCGCTGTGATCAACGTCATAAGTAAGTGTGTCGCCCTTTTCGATGCAGACAACATTGCCGTTGGAGCTTTCTACTGCAGCGTGAACGAGTTCGATGAGCTTCTTTGTCTTGCCGGAGCCTTTTTTGCCTGTGAGAAGTGTAATCATAAAAAATGTCCTCCTAAGAAAATTTTCTTGTGTATCAATGAGGAAGCGGACGAGCCGGTATTTCCGCACGGCTCATCCCCTTCAAAACTGCGATCATTCGCCGAGTCTTGCTTCGAGAGCTGCCTTCTGTTCCTCATAGCCGGGCTTGCCGAGCAGAGCGAACATGTTCTTCTTGTAAGCCTCTACGCCGGGCTGATCGAAGGGATTTACACCCAGAGTATAGCCGGAAATCGCGCATGCCTTCTCGAAGAAGTAGATGAGGTAGCCGAGTTCAAACTCGTTTGCCTCGGGAACGGAGATCACCATATTCGGCACGCCGCCGTCGTTGTGAGCGAGCACTGTGCCCTGGAATGCCTTCTTATTGATGAAGTCCATTGTCTTGCCTGCGAGGAAGTTCAGACCGTCCACATTTGTCGGGTCGGTGCCGATTGTAACTTCGCTCTTAGCCTTTTCGATCTGAACAACAGTCTCAAAAAGATTGCGTCTGCCAGACTGTATGTACTGACCGAGTGAATGCAGGTCGGTGGAGAAAATGACAGAATCCGGGAGCAGACCCTTGTTGTCCTTGCCTTCGCTCTCGCCGAAGAGCTGCTTCCACCACTCGTTCATCATCTGGAAGTAGGGCTCATAGCTTACCAAAAGCTCGGTGACGTAACCCTTGCGATAAAGGATATTTCTGACGGCTGCATACTTATAAGCGTCGTTCTCCTCGAGGTTCTTGGAGCAGAGAGCGTTCTGAGCTGTTCTTGCGCCCTCCATGAGCTTATCAATATCTGCACCTGCAACTGCGATAGGAAGAAGTCCTACTGCTGTGAGCACGGAGAAACGTCCGCCGACATCATCCGGAACAACGAAAGTCTCGTAGCCTTCCTTGGTTGCAAGCTCCTTGAGGGTGCCCTTTGCCTTGTCGGTTGTGCAGTAAATTCTGCCCTTTGCGCCCTCCTTGCCATAACGCTCTTCAAGCATGCCGCGGAGCACGCGGAAAGCGATAGCCGGCTCGGTAGTTGTGCCTGACTTAGAGATCATGTTGATGGAAACTCTCTTGCCTTCGCAGAGCGAAACGATCTCATTGAGAGCTGTGGAGCTGATGCTGTTGCCTGTGAAGAATATCTGGGGAGTATCCTTGCAGGTGAGGTTGTAGTTGGGCGATGTAAGGAATTCGATCGCAGCTCTTGCGCCGAGGTAGGAGCCGCCGATGCCGATGACGATGAACACGTCGGTGTCTTCCTTAATCTTTGCGGCAGCAGCCTTGATGCGTGCGAATTCCTCTTTATCGTAATTTGTCGGAAGATCAAGCCATCCGAGGAAATCGTTGCCGAGACCCGACTTATTGTGAAGAGTGTCGTGTGCAGCAGCGATCTGAGAAGAGATAGCCTTGAATTCATCCGCTGATACAAAATCAGAAACATGTTTACAATTTAATTTAACAGCCATTCAAAAATGCCTCCTAAAAATAGATACGCTAATAATATACAATATATCTTCAAACTTTGCAAGTCACAGCTTAAAATTTTCGCGTTTTTTTAAATTTTTTTACATAAATTTTAAAAATTCACAAAAAAGTTATTGAAATATTTGCGCTATGCATGCAGTTTTTACATATATTTTTACAAACATTTCTAACGCCGTTAAACATACTATTTCGCTCAGCAATACAAAATCAACTTAAAATTTGGGTTTACAACTGCTCTGCTATGTCGAGCACGAGACGTTCGCTCTTTTCCCAGCCGAGACACGGGTCGGTTATCGACTTGCCGTAAACGCCGCCGTCAACCTTCTGGCAGCCGTCCTCGATGTAGCTTTCTATCATAAAGCCCTTGACCATTTTCTCAATATCCGCGCTGTGACGGCGGGAATGGAGCACTTCTTTGCATATGCGTATCTGCTCGAGGTACTGCTTGTTGGAGTTGTTGTGGTTAACGTCCACTATCACAGCGGGATTCTGCAAGTTTCTCTCGCTGTAAAGCTCGTGCAGCAGGACAAGATCCTCGTAGTGGTAATTCTGCACCGATCTGCCGCGCTTGTTGACCGAGCCGCGAAGAATCGCGTGGCACAGCGGGTTGCCCTCGGTCTGCACCTCCCAGCCGCGATACAGGAATGTGTGGCTGAGCTGTGCGGCTTTTATTGAATTAAGCATAACGCTGAGGTCGCCGCTGGTGGGGTTTTTCATGCCGACCGGCACATCCACACCGCTGGAGGTCAGGCGATGCTGCTGATTTTCAACCGAGCGTGCGCCGACCGCAACATAAGAAAGCAGGTCGTCGAGATAACGATAATTTTCGGGATAGAGCATTTCGTCGGCGCAGACAAATCCCGTTTCCTCGATCGCGCGGGTATGCAGGCGGCGGATCGCGATAAGACCTTCGAGCAGGTCGGGTTTTTTGGCGGGGTCAGGCTGAGTTGCCATCCCTTTGTATCCCTCGCCCGTAGTGCGTGGCTTATTTGTGTAAATTCTCGGGATAATGATGATTTTATCCTTGACCTGTTCTTGGAGCTTGGCGAGACGGCAGGTGTAATCCATCACGGAAGTCTCGTTGTCCGCCGAGCAAGGACCTATTATAAGAATAAATTTGTCGCTCTCGCCCTTGAATACATTGGCGATTTGAGCGTCGCGCTCCGCCTTAACTGCGGAACAGCGCTCGGGCAGCGGGAACTGCTCCTTGATCTCCTTGGGAATCGGAAGCTTTCTTATGAATTCCATTTATTTCAACCATCCTTTGTTTTAGCGATTTAAACTGTAACACTTTTATGTGTTAATTTATAGTATATATCATACCGCTCGGAATTGCAAGTAAAATTTAATTTATCTCGTTTCGGCGGCAAAAACCCTCTATCATCTCGTCGATGAACTCGCTGCGGCGCAATTTTTTCATCCACTCCGACGGAATTCCGTCAACACCGTAAAGCAGACCCGCCAGCGCGCCCGCCACGCATGCTGCAGTGTCGGTATCCGCGCCGAAATTCACCGCGGTCAGAACGCAGTCGCGGTAATTATCAGTGTTCAGCAGTGACCAAACGGCGCATTCAAGGGTGTCCACCACATAACCCGAGCTTTTAATGGCGTCGATCGGCAGCGCGGCAAAGTCCTCGCGGAAAACGCGCTCATAGTGCTGAATTTCTTCATTATAAACACTGTCTGCGTAGATTTCGGCAGCATTTTTTATGCCCTTAAAAACCGAACTCTTATCATTATTTTTTATCAATTCGAGAGCGATATGCGTGAAGATGCCGCAGCCGATTTTAGAACGCAGATGTGCATGCGTGAGCGCCGAAAGACCGTGAACCAACTCCGTGCTCTCCTGCGCATTCAAGCCGTGAGCCGCAATATACAGCGCGGCTGGAATTATGCGCATCAGCGAGCCGTTGCCGTTGCTGCGCTCGTCATCAAGACCGCAGTCCAGCGGGTCGATGCCTTTTCTGTAATTTTGCAGTGCAAGAGCGGTGGTGAAGCCTATGTCAAAGCAGTTGCCGAACGGAGTGCATTCGCCCTTGGAATCCCACGCCACAAACGCGCTCATTATCGCGCTGTGATCCACAGATGAATCCAACTTGTCCAGAGTACAGAGTATCATCGAGGTGTCGTCCGACCACGTCCCCGAGGGCATATGGTATGTGCCGTGCCCCACCATATCAGTCGCGGGATGCGCCTGCATGCTCTCGCGATCCTCAAATTCATAAGGAACGCCCAACGCGTCACCTACAGCCGCGCCGAAGATCGCGCCGCGTACTTTATTTAATGTAATAATATAAACCCCTCCACCTCAACAGTAATTTTTCATAATATTATTTTATACTCTACAGCAAAATAAGTCAATATGCACAATGCGAAAAAATAATGACAGTGAAAAAATACCGCCGATTTTTTCATTAAAATCAGACGGCATTTTGTTATTAAATTTATTTTCAACAAACTTCAATCATTTAGATGCG
>JBGUUF010000109.1:0-1326 GCA_045133435.1 Acutalibacteraceae bacterium | reverse complement strand
GACGAGCCGACCAACCATCTTGATATAGCGTCTGTGGAGTGGCTGGAAGATTTCCTGCGCTCATTCAAGGGCGCATATATCGTAATATCGCATGACCGATATTTCCTCGACCGCGTGACCAACAAGACCTTTGAATTGGAGAATACCAAATTAACGATGTACGGCGGAAATTACAGCTATTATATCGACAAAAAGGCGGAGAACCGCGAGATAGCCATTCGCCATTTTGAAAACACACAGCGCGAGATAAAGCGCATCGAGGGCATTGTCGAGCAGCAGCGCCGTTGGAATCGCGAGAAAAATATCAAGACCGCCGAGAGCAAATTAAAGCAGATCGAGCGCCTGAAAAAAACGCTCGTCGCGGTGGACAGACTGCCCGAGGATTTCAGCTTTAATTTTCCCGTGCGTAACGAGAGCGGCAACGATGTGCTCAAAGGCACTGATCTTGCATTTTCATACGGTCCGAAGGAGATTTTCCGCGATGTCAATATCGACATCAAAAAAGGCGAGCGCGTGTTTCTGCTGGGCGCAAACGGCTGCGGCAAAACGACGCTTTTCAAAATGCTCTGCTCAAAGCTGGGCGGAACACTGGGCTATGTGACGTTAGGCTCGAATGTGGACATTGGCTATTACGACCAGACGCAGGAATCTCTGCACAACGTCAAGACCGTACTGTACGAGGTATGGGACGAATACCCGCGCATGACCGAGACAGAGGTGCGCTCAAGTCTAGCGGCATTTCTCTTCAAGGGCGACGATGTTTTCAAAAACATATCCGACCTCAGCGGTGGTGAGCGCGCCCGTGTTGCGATACTTAAATTAATGCTGTCGCGCTGTAATCTGCTGTTGTTGGACGAGCCGACTAACCACCTCGACATCATTTCGCGTGAGGCTCTGGAAATGGCACTCACATGTTACGAGGGTACGATTTTCATGGTGTCGCATGACCGATATTTCATCAACCGCCTTGCCGACCGAATTTATTATATGGAAAACAACACCGTTACCGAATACATCGGTAATTACGACGATCTGACCGCCGCGCGTGCTTCATTGCCAGCGGAGGATTCGGCGGGAAGTGCGGCTGTTGCGGTGAATGTGGAAAAGCAAAAGCGCGTCAACGATTACAAACAGCGCAAGGAGGAAGCCGCCGCCGAACGCAAGCGCAAAAAGCAGATTGAAAATGCCGAGAGTGACATTGAGCGGCTGGAAAACGAGCTTGCCGAGTTAAACGAGCAGATGACGCTCCCCGAATTCAGCTCAGATTACGCAAAAATCATGGAGATGACCAATCAAGCCGCAGAAATGCAGGCGAAAATAGATGAA
>JBGUUF010000108.1:0-2959 GCA_045133435.1 Acutalibacteraceae bacterium | reverse complement strand
TGTCCACGCAGATAGATATTTTCGCGCCCTGTGAATTCGGGGTCGAAGCCGGCCGTCAATTCAAGCAGTGCGCTGACCTCGCCATTAACTTCGATCTCACCATCTGTGGGGAAAAGCACGCCCGTGATCATCTTGAGCAAGGTAGATTTACCCGCGCCGTTCTTGCCGAAAAATGCGACCGCTTCGCCCTTGTGTATCACGAAGCTGACATCCTCGTTGGCGGTTTTCAAGGTGTAATTTACCTTCTTGGTAAACAGCGACTTCAAGCGGCTTTTCTGACTTTTGAAGAGCTTGAACCGCTTGGTGACATGGCTGAGTCTGATAGCAACATCGTCACTGTTCACGGTCTTTGCCGCAGGCTTATCCGCCGTTTTTGCCGCCTGCTCCTTGACAGGCACATTTTTAACAGCCTGTGTATTTTGAGCGGTCTGAGTATTTTTGACCGCTTGGGTATTTTTATTTACCTGCTTGGTCTGATTTGCCTTGCCGGTATTTTTATTGTTGCTTTTCTTTTTGTTCCTTTTATTCCGTTTAGAATTCTTCTTAGACATCAAAAGCTGCTCCTTATTTGGAAAAATTTACAGGACATCCGGCAAATCCTTGCGCGTTTTGTTGTACATATAAAGGCTGATTGCCCACATGAACAGCAAAACTCCGAAAAATGCGATGGTTGACTGGTAATTAGTCTCGTCCCAGAACCACTTGCGATAGATGTAGCAGTCGCGGTATCCCGAGCATATGTAGGTAACGGGATTGAGCCTGAGTATTTTTCTTATAGTACCGTTATTCACGCTGGAAATATTCCACATAATGCCCGACAGCCAAAATACAGCCGTAGTAAGCGATTTTATCAAGTTTCCGTAGTCCTTGCTGATGACTGACAGCGTGGAATTAAAGAGCGAAAACGCCGTAAAGAACAAGAACTGACACATCATGTAATAGATAAGCTGGAGATAATAGACACTCGGGAAATGCCCGTAGCAGCAGTATATAACGATTATCACCAGTGTCAGACATACGTTGACAAACATCTTGGAAAGGCTGACGAAGGTCGGTATGGTGGAGACCGGGAATCTCATCTTGGTGACGAGGTAACTGTATTTCTTGATACAGTCAGTTCCCTGCGTCATCATTTCCGAAACATAAAACCACGGAATGATGCCGCCTATCAGCCAGAGGAAAAATTCATATTCCTTGCCGTCGCCGCCTATGGTGGGCTGAGCCGCACTGCGGATACCCACGGAAAACGCGAAGAAATAGACAAATATCGTGATCGACGGCTTGACTATCGCCCAGAGCCATCCCAAGCTCGCGCCGCGATAGGTTTTGAGAAGGTCGGCCTTTGCCAGCTCGAGAAGCTGCCTGCCGAATTCCTTATGTTCCTTTATAAATAACTTTAATCCTTGCATATAATCCCCTTGGTCTGCATCACTCCGCTTATCATGATCAGAGTCTGCGGAATGACAAATAATAATACAACAGGTTAATTATAGCACACCCGCGTATAAGAGTTTAAACTAAATTGTTAATTTTCTTGTTAAATTAAGCTAAAATCCGTCATAACTTATTAATAATTACCGAAAATTGCGGAATTAATTGTGAACAAGTCTTATTTTACGACAAATTCATTTTAGACATTATACTTTCGGCAACAGAAATATCGTCAGGGTGAGTTATTTTTATATTCGACGGACTGCCGAGCGAAATTGCAACTGTCCTCCCCCGCAGTCTCAGCACAGCCGACGCGTCGGTGATAACATTCTTTTCATCCTCCGTGAGGGAATACAGCAGTTCGCAGAATTCCTTCATCATAAAGGTCTGCGGTGTTTGCACAGAATAGAGCGTCGAGCGGTCGGGAACGCTGTCTATCACCTTGCCGTCGGACGATACGCATATCGTGTCCACCGCCGGCACTGCCGCAGTCGCACCGCCGAATTCACGCGCGGCGGCTATACCTGATGCAATTATTTCGTTGTTGACAAACGGACGCACACAGTCGTGAGTGATGATAACATCATCCTCCGCGATCGGCCTGCGCTGCTCGAAAAATTTACATGCATTCACCAGTGAGCCTGTGCGGTCGGCGCCGCCCTCGGTCACGCTCACCGCACTGCTTATATCGCTGTATTGCGCTATCAGCTCCCGCGTGTATTCAACATATGCGCTCGGCACGCAGACCACTGTGTCATTCACCATGCCGCTCAGCACAAACCTGCGCAGGGTGTGTATTATTATCGGCACACCGCCGACATTGAGAAACTGCTTTGGCATATCGCCGCCCATACGGGTGCCCTTGCCGCCTGCAAGAATCGCTGCATATACCATTTTACTTCCTCCCCAAATCATTCGCACGACAGATGCTCGTAAAGCGCGAGACATCCCTCGTAAATATCATTGTAAGCCTTCTCAAAATCTCTCGTATACCACGGGTCGGCGACATCGCGGGGACGGTCGGTGAAGTCCAGCAGACGGCTGACCTTGCCCTGCTCGTCACTGCCGATAATACGGCGGAGATTTTTGATATTATACTCCTCCATGCAGACGATATGATCGTAATAATCGTAGTCTTCGGCGGTAAACTGCACAGCGACCTTGCCCTTGCAGCTTATGCCGTGCTCCGCCAGCACTCTTGCGGCGGGCGGATAGACTGAATTTCCTATTTCCTCGCAGCTGGTAGCTGACGAGACGACCTTAAAAACTCCGCCGCGCTCAGCCACGATTTTCTTGAATATAAATTCTGCCATAGGCGAACGGCAGATATTTCCATGGCAGACGAACATTATTTTTATCATAGTTAAAGTGCCTCCTAAAATGCTATGTTTTGCTCTGATTTGCCCCGATTTGCCGAGTATATCAGAGCCTTTATTCTTAATCCGAAATGGGGCAAAATGTGGCAAATTGATGCCGTCAATCGTAGTAGAAATCGAGGGTTCTCACTACTGCAGTTTTTTAGAACCAT